>NZ_JAUBRN010000068.1:0-32357 GCF_036701875.1 Microcoleus sp. MON1_C5
AGAAATGAGTTCACTATCTTCTTACACTTTCATTCTGGAAGCTTTATTCTATGCAGCTTCATATTAAATTGGTATCAATCGTTGTTAGAATGCAGCTCGTTCAAGGCGATATCTGCTGGATGAACCACTCCCTCACCTGCTAGATTGGCTTCCAGCCTGCGAAGCACGATCATGCCACGAGAGCGATTCGATGAGGAATCCTTATCCACGCAAGCGGCATATAGACGCTGAATTGGGCATTTCCAAAACCGGGTATACCGTTTGGGATTTGTATCTGCAATGGTGATTTCTTGAGTATCCGGGTTATAATCTGCTAATAAGGAGAAGTGACCACCTTCTAAACTTGGATTTTCATGGGCAATACGGGTGTTGAAGTTGAGAATATGGACATCAGTTTCCTCACCAACGGCGACTTCAACCTCACGAATGAATGCTTCGAGCGTCATACTCGGTTTATCAAAATGCTCCACCTGAATGGACAGCGGTAATTGTTTTCTTTCAATGTAAATTCGACAGGTGTCGTAGGTTTCGGCTAGGGTCATGCCATCATCTAGAACCGATGCGATCGGCAGTTGGGCCACATAGAAAATTTCATCGACGGTCGTCAGATACCCCAAGGCGGTAAAGGCATAGGCAATTGCCGTGACATTGCAACAGTAGATGGGTTGTTGAAATTGGTGTAGTTGAATCATTTCCAAATCTCGTTTGGAGATTTGAGTCAAGTTATCAAGATCCATTTTTCTGCCTCCTTAGATAAATATATTGATTAACTCAGAACTTACACCTCCAAGCATATCATTGGAATGTAAACACTAAAACTTTTTAAACCGCTCTGTGGTCGTCATTATTTTTTACCTTTGTCAAACTAACAGGTTTAATTTGGCTTATGCAGTCCAGCTACCCGACTTCTTAAAAAAGTTGGGTATTTTGGCTTCACGAAATCTCGGCGGTTGTGAATAGCTGCTTCAAATCTTCAACGAAACTGGTGAAAAATTTGCCCTTGTCAACCTGCAACGCTACCCAGGCATTGGCTCCTGTTTTCGGTGCAGGGCGACTATCAATTGATGTCTGTCCGAGGGTCAACTCTCCCTTTGTTTCAACCCGGACTTTTGCCCTTTTCAACATCAAAGTTTCTGGATAAAATAGGTATCCCAAGGTGGCTGCATCATGGACAAGAAAACCTGGAATTCCTGCTGTTTCTCGATAACCCAAGGCTGTGCCAATCATGAACTCACAAAGAGCTATCAAGAATTGAGAAAGTTTACTCTCTGGATTCGCCTGAGTGACGGCCTGAGTCATATCTCGTGTGAAAATTAAGTGGCGCGTTACGTCTAGCGGCATCACGACAATATCATCTCGGCTGTCAAATACTGTCTGAGCAGCTTCAGCATTAAACCAAATATTGAATTCCGCATGGGGAGTCACATTACCGGAACAGAAAAAAGCACCTCCCATGATCACAATTTCCTTGGCTTTTTTCAGGATGCCAGGACTTTTCGTTTCCGCCGCAGCGAGGTTTGTTAGGGGGCCGATCGCTACAATGGTAATTTCCCCGGGAGCTGCGTTTAGCTCATCGATGATGATTTCGTCGGAGTAGCGAGCATCCTCAAAATTATGGGTGGGTGGGGGTAAAGTATGAGACAGATTGCCCATCCCATCCGCGCCATGAATATGTCCGGCATCTTCCACAACTTGTTTGATGGGGACACCGCGACCCACTTTAATGTCTGGGAACCCTGCTAAATTTAAAATCTGCGACGCACTAGAAAACGTGCGTTTAGCAGCTACATTGCCATCTGCGGAAGTAACGGCGACAAGTTCAGCAAGTCCTTGTTTGACCAAGCTCAGAAGCCAAAGGAAAGCATAGATATCATCTCCGCCCGGATCGGTGTCGAGAATGATTCTGGGATGAGTGAGTTGAGTTGTCATAGGATAAGGTTCCTCAAGTAAGAGATTATTGTATAAAAGTCCGATCGAGATTAGTATTAGTATCAAGGTTGCGATCGCTCTTCAAGTCAGCAGCAGCACCTCAATAAATCGATTCCAAGTCAACGGCTGTCCTCCTGTGTGCTCTTGCAAAAATGTAATTTCATCCTTAGACAGAGGGGGTTCTCTCAAACTGGCCAGTGCTGTATTCATCTCCTTCATACTGATGGCATCATCTGCATCGACATCAATTGGTAGGAAATAGGTGACAAATTCTGTGTATCTCGACATCAGCCGTTGATGGCGCAACATCAATTCGCCAAATTCCTCAAAGTCGATCGCGCCACTGCCATCTTTATCCATGCACTTGAATAGATAGGTCAGTTCACCTTCAGAGAGGACTTTTCCTGCCTGATGCAGGTGAGTTGCAAGCTCCTGGGTTGAGAGAAACCCACTTCGATCGCGATCGATTGCATCGAAGATGTAGCGTAAATCGCCTTTAATCGCAGGAGTTGCCTGCTCAAACAAGATGTTGCGTTGCTGTCCCTGAAGCGCGGCTCTAAGTTGTTGCCGGAAGCTAGCAATAGTTTCCTTGGCTGCACGGAACCGCTGTCGATGTTCCTCTGGACTCGCCACTGTATGCAGAACCACAGGTACGAGTGAAGGCAGCGGCTGCAAGATCAGAAAACACCCAATCGTCACAAGGGCAAAAGGCACAGACAAAACGGGTAACTTGAGCAGCGAGAACAGGGGTGCTAGGAGAATGCTGGCGATCGATGCCAAGAAAGCACAGATCAGACCAATCGAAATGCTGAGACGGTTTGGCGTGTAAAACACTCCCCCAATTGCCGTCGCGGTGAGAGCTGCATTGTAGCCCCACAAACCTGTATACAGTTCATCCGGCTTGGCTCCCAGCAGCAAACCCGCTAGCAGGTACATGGCGCAACCGAGCAATCCCACCACTGCCCCAATCGGAGTACAGATGGCAATGCCCACAACAACTAGCACAACTGAAACAAGCTTGTCTGAGAAAAAGACCTGCGCCAGACCGATCGGCAGCGATTGTACCAAGCGAAATCCGTCAATCGCACCAGCGGGAAAAGGGGGTGGCGGCGGCCCCAGATCGAAGAAGGGTTGGGGTACAAATGCCAGCCGGAGTAGAAAGGGGAGCATCACTCCATTAAATGGGATGCCCAGTGGAGCAACTCGAAACCGGGTGGCAAACCACGTCCCTACCGTTTCCATCACCACGGCTGTGAGAGCCGAGAGGATCATGGCGGCGATCGCCCAGACAGGATTCCAGGCTCCATTACCAAACGCCCCAAAGAACGCCATCGCCGCACCCACGAGCATTCCATTCAACCCGAAGATCCCATTCTGGATGGCGCCTGGATTGGCTTTGAGGACGATCGCCGTTAGCGTTGCTAACGGCAGTGCCGACTAAGCTCATGCCCCCCAGCCAGGGAGACTGAATGAACATAGCAGCTAGGATTAGCAATCCACTCAAAGGGTTGTTGACGAAAATAACCTGACTAATTCCCCGCAAAGTGGGGTTGATGAAATCCAGCAGGGGTTGATTTGCGAGGCGCTGATTGAGGGCTTGCATTGTACCCAGCCCCGATAGAAGTCCCTTCGGCTTCTGGAAGGAGGGTTCCGGTGCTAAAATCCGCGAAATAAGTTCGTGTAAGGGCAATGGCTCGTCGGTTGTGGTGGCCATAGAATGAGCGTTGCTTATTCGTTTGTCGGTTTTGAGCAAATAAATTGAAGGAGTTTTCCGCCTAAATGCAGTGGTTTAAGGCGTAATCTTTGAATTTGCCCAATTCCACTTAAATTACAGATAACGGAATATAAGCTCAACCATACCACAGGCCAGCGATCGCAGACATACCGTATTTTTCTGTCATTTCATCAAAGCCTGTTACCAGTTCATTGAGCAAGCCAACAACTTCTTGAGCCGACATTGTATGTCTCAGAAATTTAAGAGTAATCTCTCACCATTAGTAGCGATCGCCTTTCAGTAAGCCAAAGCTATTCTACTAAAAGAGTCGTCACCCTTTTAGGAGAGTAGCAGACAAAAATGTCATAAAAAAGCTGGCATCAATTTATTTGTTTGTGACCCCATCTTGCAGAGACTTATACTTTGATCCATCAGGCATAACAGCGCCTTCGAGCAAAGCACCACTCAGGTCAGAAATGCTAACTTTAGCACCTTTGAGATTTGCACCACTTAGGTAGGCACTCTTCAGGTTAGCACCACTCAAACTAGCATCCCTCAAATTGACACCGCTCATATTTGCGTTACTCAAGTCCGCACAAATTAAATTAGCGCCGCTGAGGTTGGCACTACTGAGATTAACCTGACTCAAGCGAGCAAAACTCAGGTTGGCATGACTGAGATTAGCACCACTCAATTTAGCCTGACTGAGGTTAGCATTATTCAGGTTAGCATGGCTCAGATTGGCATTACTGAGGTCAGCTTCACTCAATTTGGTTTCACTTAGATTGGCCCGAGAGAGATTAATAGCTACTAACTCTGCACCAATAGCATCTACACCTCTAAGAGAAACACCATCCTCATTCAAATCTTGGAGTGCCAGAACTCTTGCATAGCTAACTTTTACGCCGTGTGCTGCATCAACTGTACTCCAAGCTTGGTAATGAAATTGCTTCCTGCGATCGGGCGCTTCCTTAATGAATAAAATTAAAGCAACGACCATACTAAGAGCATCAACACTCTGCAAAATCTCTCCAATCAGAGAATTATCATCCGCCGCCACATAAATTATGATGAACAGAAGTGCTGAAACACTAGCCACTAACCACGCGGGTTGTGTCCAGAAATTATCAACGAATTTTTCTAAAATTCCTTTGAGAGCTTCACCCAATTGCTGAACGAATGATTTACCCTGAAATTGCTGATAACTATCAGTTATTTTCGAGAGCGTTTTTTGGATAATTTCACCATCCAACTGAATTGATACTAAAGGCTTTTTCTGTTGCTCGGTTTGCGGCGCGATCGGCTTAGATTCGTTGAGTAATTGTGTCTGTGATTCTTGTGGGTGATGGTGGGTGACATCTTTTTTATCTGGGACAACCTTTGGTGAAGAATCGGCACCTGCGCCTTTTAACATCAAACCTGTAATTGCTCTGTAGGCATCTGTCCACGCCAGCTTTACTTCGGGAGTCCAATCTTCTTGGAGATACTGCTCAAAAGCCATCAGCAGTGCGTCTCCAACTGGCCCATAATATTTGGGAATTACCCCATAGCCGATGTGTCTGCCTCCCAAGGCGTTGAGAACTGGCCCTAAAGCTTCGGGAGAGCGGAGATTTTCTACTACCAATACCAAAGCATTTATGAGCTTTTTCTGTTGTTTCTCTAGCTCAATATTGGCAAACAGTGGTTTAAATTCTGGGTGAGCGATGAAGAGGTTTTCGTAGAAGCTAGCGGCAAATTCATCAGCACGAGGTTTGATTTTCTCGAAACTGCTTTCCAGTACCTCTACGGCTAACTCTGGCTCTTTTTGCGGAACAGATTCTAGTTGGTGATTAGCTGCTATACTTACCTGTTTATCGGGAATAATCTCTGTTTCTAATTGAACTTCTTTAGGTGTAGTTTCTACACCTGCGCCTTTTAACATCAAAGCAGTAATCGCGCCGTAGGCATCGATCCATGCTTGTTTGACTTCAATAGTCCAATCTTCCTGAAGATACTCCTCAAAGGTCATTAGTAGTGCTTCTCCAACTGCCGGGTAAGAATTGGCGATCGCTCCATAACCCACGTGTCTCCCTCCCAGTGCGTTTAGAACCGGCCCTAAAGCCTCTGGCGAACGAAGATTTTCTACTACCAAAACCAGAGCATTTATCAGCTTTTTCTGTTGCTTTTCCATCTCGGTATTGGCAAACAGTGGTTTCACTTCTGGATAAAGTTTAAACAGGTTGTCGTAGAAGGTAGTGGCAAAATCATCAGCACGAGGTTTGATTTTCTCGAAACTTTGCTCTAAAAGTTCAACATTTAAAGACATATTGTTGTTTCTCTCTTCAAAGTGGACGCTCCCTTGTCTTTAGACAGGGTTTTTTAACTATCCGGATCTGATGAATGCTTTTGATAGAGTGTGTGGAACCTGAGAGTTTCTTTGCTAACGCCACGGCCAGACATTACAAACTTAAATTTTCCAACTCTTGCCCCAGGGTAGCCATAAACTCCTCTGCATCGTTGATGCCCATTTCTCCTAAAGCTTTCCACTCTTCACTGGTGTAATCTAAATCGAGTCCCATCACGTCTTGAGTCCAATAGGGCAAATTAGAGGGGTTTTTCATTAGCTCACAGGTGATCCTTAAGATTTCAGTTCCGGTCATCTTTTGTCTAGCTTTTGTGGCCAAGCAAAACGAGAGCAATTTAGCCAAATTACTTTGTGGTGGAATAGCTATTAGAAATGCCATATTTTGTGCTAGTACAAACTTGTCTAACTTCATTGGATATTTTCCTCTTTCTAGTTTTAAGGTACTCACGCAACTATTTTTACCGCTAAATTAAACTAACAGGAGTTACGCTGCATTCCTTCTATTATTACACTATCTATAGTAGTGTGCAACCTAAGCACCCTGCAAGTAGAGTCTGTGCGTAAGTCCTAACCAATTTATATTACTACCTCACAATTCAATTTTTTTCTATAGCAGTTCTCAATAAAGTGAGGTATTTCCTATGCCCTATGCCCTATGCCCTATATCAAGCGTGCACCTGATGTTACTGAGAAAAGCTATAGATATCTAATTGTTACAGTTGTTTATCATACCCATCTTCGTGGAAAATTTTATCTGCATGAGAGTTGAGGTGGGGATTACAAGTGATAAACTCTTCAATGTCGTATTTGATTGTGTTGCAAATAGCATCAAGAGGCAAGTCGTTGGTATCGTAGCCAAACGGGTTTTCTATTTCAAGACCAATTTCTTCAATGCCAAGTAACGTAAAAGTAATCAAACTAACAAATATGCCTGTCCCCCATCCCAAATCTTTAACTAGCTGAAAAGGCAATAACAGGCAGTAAATTAATAACAGTTGCTTGAGGTGAATGGAATAAGCTAGGGGGAGGGGCGTTCTTAAAATGCGTTCGCAGTGTCCTACAGATTCCATCATACTTTTCACAGTAGCTTGCAGAAAAACTACATGACCGTAATGTAAGACAACGTTACCACGTTGATACTGCTGTTGTAGATAATCTGCTATCCAAAAGACTATCTGTAGCGGTGGATTGTGGATCGTTTTTAGCTGCAAATACTGAGATCGAGACATCAATTCTTCTAATTCGCTATTTATAGGTTCTGATCTAAGATACAATTTACACGCTACGGGGAAAGCAGCTACGAGGCGAATGACTGCAATTCTTTTGGCTCGATCTTCTGGTTCAATGTCGTTCATCATTGCCCCAATTTGCCAAACCATGTTACGGGCGTCGTTGGCTAAATTTCCCCATAACCTACGACCTTCCCAAAACCGTTCGTAAGCGGTATTAGTTCGGAAAACCAGTAATAAGCCTAAGACGATGCTGGGAATAATACTTCCCAAAATAGGTTGGGATACAGGGAGTTTGAAATAGTAAAGTACGGAAACAATAAAACTAAACAGACCAAATCCAATAACTCGTTGATAAATGGCTAAAATAACTGAGCCTCTGAACTGGAAAGCAAGTCTAAACCAGTTTTGAGTTTTTGTTTTCATAATTTTCAGACTTTATTTTTAATAAAACTATATTTCATTAAGTTTATTTGATGAGTCAACTAGATGATTAGTTGTATTTCCCGGATAATAAATTAATGATTATTGTCATCCCTAAAAGCACCGCTTGCGCCACGCAAGTAGTGGCGCAAGCTAACAGCCTTACTCTTGCATTCCTGCATACAGCAATCGGACAAATAAGCGGACACCATCATCATTTTTCAATGTTGCATATGATGGAGCTTCACTGTTACCGATCGCGCGCAAATCCGAGAGTAGTTCGGGATGGAACTGGCAAGTAAACGAGCGTCGAATCTTCTTAGTTTCAAAGTCTTTGTAGTTAATACAGGTCGCTGAACATTCGGTAACTATTTCACCATCTTCCTCTGCTGTTGAACAAAGAACTTCAATGGCGTCGGGCAGTTGTATTAGCCAACTCAGAGAACTACCAGCGATGATGTGCCGATAGGGAACGATAGCGTCATGAATACTGCGGAAAGCCCAGTTGGCAAACAATATTGCTTCTTCGTTGACTTCATCCGAATGAAACATCGAAATTGATACTCTGGCCTCATATTGAATTGTTGTGTCAATCACGCCTTCATGGCTGTCGGCTGTGACATCATGAGCATGAATAATTTCCCAAGGAATACCTAAAGCATCGCCGTCGGGAGACTGATAAGGCAACAACACACGATCGCCAACTTCTTTTAATTCATTCCGCGTCACGGCAAAATGCTCGTCATTCCAGCCATTCGCAACCACTCGTCCATCACGCTTTTTGACTTGGAGTGTCTTGCCCATTGCTTCGATGCGCTGGCAGACTTCTTGCAACGATCTGAGTGCTTTGCTCTCCTTATCGCGTTCTAAAGATGTCATATCGAGGACTTGTTTGACTGCACGCCGGATGAGTCGGATGTGACATTCAGCAGCTAGTTGGTGTCCTACACAGATAAAGATGGCGGGGGCGCTGGTGGGCGATCGCGAAATCAGCAATTTTTCCACTAATGCAAACATATCCTCTCGCGGACAGGCCGGACTTGTCCAGGTGGAGGCATCGTATGTTGATGGATCGCCACCTTCGACTACCACTGCATAACCAGAGTTAATTGCGGGAACAACTATTTCTGGATCGAGGACTCCTGTTGACCAAACAGGTAGTAATACTGAGTCCATATCGGCGACTTTTTGAGCAATGTAGGCGACATTTTTGGAAGCCCGAACATCTTCGCCAAGAGCGTTAAGGCCTACGTGTTCCCAAGGTTCGATGATAGTTATACAGTTGCGTAACAAATTGGGATGCAACAGTAGAAACTCCAAGTCTGACTGTGAATTAATCACTTTTTCTAAAGGCTTGGCGTGTCCCCACTCAAAAATTCCGTCGCTGGCAAATAGTTGTTTTTCTACCAAGGGGTCTTCTGAGGTTCTATCCGCTAAAAAACGACCTAACAAAATATGTGCTGATTCAAAATCAGATCTGCCTTCATGCAAGTAGCCAGGAGTGAGTCGCCACTCGGTTGTGGTGGTTTGATTATTAAATTTGATAGCTTCTACCATTTTTTCTCTAGACTTTGTAATCCGAAAGTAATAAGTTGATTGGTCACATTATGTCTTTATTCCATATTCTTCTGGGAATTTTAACCAGTTAGTCAGAGCAATAGCTGTTGATGTAACAGCAGCTCCCACCCTTGCCCGGAAAATTACCATCAGACAGGAATCTTGTGATCCCCTTGATAATAAACATTACCATAGTCGTCGAGGTTAAGGAAGTAATCGGTGGCGGCTAAGCGCTTATCGTCTTCGGTTAGCTATATCAAATGCGCTCCAGCGTTTGCCTCCAGGTTGCCGATGACTAATATTCCAACTATAGTATTTCTGGTCAAAGGTGCGATTTTTGCCAGTGAGCGTTTCCTCGGTAGATGTAAATAAAAGGGTAGAGTTGGTTTTCGGTTGTGAAATTTCCTAGGTTTTGTGCCTTGACTACCCTTACCCTAAGCAAAGATGTTATGGCTTATTGAGCAAAAGTTTAGATTTGAGCAACGTTAAGGTTAGCCACCAACCCATAGGTCACACTACGAGAAATGTTTCACCGCGTTCCAAGTGCGGTACAGTTTTGTCTTCGTAGAACCGGGCAGGGCGAGAGTAAACTTGGGCAATCTTTTCGCCAGCCGGAGGTGCTTTGTTATGTGAATGCAACATTTCCTCGAACCCTTCGTAGCCCTGTGCTAGACGCAGCAAATTTAGGTTGCGACCCGCAAAAATGCCAAAGGATGTGAGGTCAACATCCAGAACTCCTGCAAAAATGTTGCGTTCGTTACTGGTACTTTCACCGTGCCGAATAAACTATACAGGTTCTAGCTGTTCTGCATTGAATTCTTTTGGTGAAGCTGCAGAAGTTGTTGTAGCTGCATCCTGGAATTTACTTGTAACTTCGAGCGAGCCATTTTCGGTACTTTCTACCTGGTCATCTAAGTTTCTAGTGTTCATTATTTACTTTGACTACGCTTTAAACAGGATGTAGATTCTTTTCCACGATTGAAGTTTCACACTTTTAAGTCAGATGAGTTAACGACCAAAGCACTCTGCTATGAAAGCCTGGTCTTGAACCGCGCTCAGTATAGTCTGAGGCAAACCCCTCAGAGTCTATCAACACTCACTAATTGCTCAGGAGCGATCGCACAACAGACAACATGAAGAACACCCAAATCTTCAAAGGATTTGAGACAAAATTTTAGATAAAAAAAGCCCAGCTCGCTCTTTCCCTCGCCAACCAAAAGATTCTTGAGATGGACAACAGCTTAAGAGCGAGTTTAGGGGATCGATCGTGCATCTAACTAATAAGTTTTGTGCAAAACCCGGCCTGTACTTGGAGAATTATCACTTTTGCACCTGCATAACAGCCAAAAAGATTGTGCTAGAATCCATCAATACGTAGTCGTAGGTTGGGCACAGGCCGAGAAGAGCAATCTTCTTGCAGTCTAGGGGAGGTTGTAGGTCAGCCACCATTTGGGTCTTCCCAGTTGAAAGCCACCCTGCAACATGAGCCTGGAATCTGCAACCGCAGCCGAGTGCGGCAGATCGGTTGGGAGTGTCGCGCTAGAATAAGCAGTACGAGTAGGGATACGGCAATGCCGTGTCGCTACGAGAACACAAACGCTCCTTAAGTGCGAGCGTGACCTCGAAACGGGCACATAGCAGCAGGTGATGGGAATAAATCATGTTTGAACGCTTCACAGAAAAAGCAATAAAAGTAATCATGTTGGCCCAGGAAGAAGCTCGCCGCCTGGGTCACAACTTCGTAGGGACAGAACAGATCCTCCTGGGTCTGATCGGAGAAGGAACCGGGGTTGCAGCGAAAGTCCTCAAATCAATGGGCGTCAACCTGAAAGACGCGCGCATTGAAGTGGAAAAAATCATCGGGCGCGGTTCCGGCTTCGTAGCAGTCGAAATTCCGTTCACCCCCCGCGCCAAGCGGGTTCTAGAACTATCCCTAGAAGAAGCTCGCCAACTCGGACACAACTACATCGGCACCGAACACCTGCTGCTGGGCCTGATCCGCGAAGGTGAAGGAGTAGCGGCTAGAGTCTTAGAAAATTTGGGAGTAGACTTGTCGAAAGTCCGCACCCAAGTTATTCGGATGCTGGGAGAAACCGCAGAAGTCGCAGCCACTGGCGGCGGCGCTCGCACCAAAACCCCAACCCTCGACGAATTTGGAGCCAACCTCACTCAAATGGCGGTCGATGGCAAACTAGACCCAGTAGTCGGACGCCAAAAAGAAATCGAACGGGTAATTCAAATCCTCGGTCGCCGCACCAAAAATAACCCGGTGCTTATCGGGGAACCCGGAGTCGGCAAAACCGCGATCGCCGAAGGTCTGGCCCAGCGCATCGCTAACAACGACATCCCAGACATCCTTGAAGAAAAGCGCGTCGTCACCCTCGACATCGGCTTGCTCGTCGCCGGTACCAAATACCGGGGCGAATTTGAAGAACGCCTCAAAAAAATCATGGACGAAATCCGCACAGCGGGTAACGTGATTTTGGTGATTGACGAAGTGCACACTTTGATCGGTGCAGGTGCTGCTGAAGGGGCGATCGACGCAGCGAACATCCTCAAGCCGGCTTTGGCTAGAGGCGAGCTCCAGTGCATCGGCGCCACCACCCTCGACGAGTACCGCAAGCACATCGAGCGCGACGCAGCCCTAGAACGGCGCTTCCAGCCCGTAATGGTCGGCGAACCCACCGTTGACGAGACGATCGAGATTCTTTTCGGCTTGCGAGAACGCTACGAACAGCACCACAAGCTGAAAATCTTGGATACAGCCCTCGAAGCTGCAGCCAAACTCTCTCACCGATACATCTCCGATCGCTTCCTCCCAGACAAAGCAATTGACTTGGTAGACGAAGCTGGTTCTAGAGTCCGCTTGATCAACTCCCAACTGCCCCCCGCAGCCAAAGAACTTGACAAAGAACTCCGCCAAGTCCTCAAAGATAAAGACGAAGCGGTCCGTTCTCAAGACTTTGACAAAGCAGGCGAATTGCGCGATCGAGAAATGACGATCAAAGCCGAAATTCGCGCTATTTCCCAAGCCAAAAAAACCGACTCGGCCCGCACCGGCGAAACAGACCCATCGCCAGTAGTCACCGAAGAAGATATCGCTCAAATCGTGGCAAGCTGGACGGGAGTCCCGGTAAACAAACTGACCGAATCCGAATCCGAAAAGCTGCTGCACATGGAAGATACCTTGCACCAGCGCTTGATCGGCCAGGAAGAAGCAGTGAAAGCCGTTTCCCGCGCCATCCGTCGCGCTCGCGTTGGCTTGAAAAATCCCAATCGCCCGATCGCCAGTTTCATCTTCTCCGGGCCCACCGGCGTCGGCAAAACCGAACTCACCAAAGCCCTAGCCGGCTACTTCTTCGGTTCCGAAGACGCGATGATTCGGCTGGATATGTCGGAGTACATGGAACGGCACACCGTCTCCAAACTCATCGGTTCTCCTCCAGGCTACGTCGGCTACAACGAAGGCGGCCAACTCACAGAAGCAGTCCGCCGCCGTCCTTACACCGTCGTGCTGTTCGACGAAATCGAAAAAGCCCACCCCGATGTCTTCAATATGCTCCTGCAAATATTGGAAGACGGCCGCTTAACAGATGCCAAAGGTCGCACCGTGGACTTCAAAAACACGCTGCTGATTATGACCTCAAACATCGGTTCTAAGGTGATTGAAAAAGGCGGCGGCGGTCTCGGTTTCGAGTTCAGCGACAACCAAGCCGATGCTAATTACAACCGCATTCGTTCTTTGGTTAACGAAGAACTCAAAAACTACTTCCGTCCCGAATTCCTCAACCGACTCGACGAAATTATCGTCTTCCGCCAGTTGAACAAGGAAGAAGTCAAGGAAATCGCGGTCATCATGCTCAAAGAAGTGTTCGGTCGTTTGACAGAACAGGGAATCACCCTGGAAGTGACCGAAAAATTCAAAGAACGGCTGGTAGAAGAAGGCTACAACCCCAGCTACGGAGCCCGACCCCTGCGCCGCGCAATCATGCGCTTGCTGGAAGACAGTTTGGCTGAGGAAATCCTTTCTGGCCGCATCAAAGACGGCGATACCGCTGTTGTCGATGTGGGCGAGGACGGAATTGTTAAGGTGCTGCAAGGTCAAAAGCGGGAATTGCTGCCCCAAGGCGCTGAGTAAGATTGAGTAAGTGCGATCGCGAGTAAAGTTTGGAAATAACCAATCTCGCAGTCGCAAACAACTCAAAATCCTCACATAAAAAAGGTAGAGAATTTAAATTCTCTGCCTTTTTTATGAGTTAATATCAAGAGTAGACTTATGGCATAAATCTTTGATTGATAGGGAAACCACAGATGCAACGCAGATGCTTTTCAAGATTGTTTGCGAATGCCTGCACTGCACGTCTAGTAATTAACAGCGACATACTTCAATGGTAAGCTGTACTGCATTTAAATTGTATATTAGAGGCGGGTTCGCGTGCCCAGCCCGCTCATGGTTTGAGTAGTTTTTGAGATGCAATTTAAATGCTGAGCGAGCTTAATCAGATAATTAATGGCAACTATTTAGCGAGAACTTTCATGACATCTGAAAAAAATAAGTTGGGAACACAAGTAGCAGAAAATCCGCCTGAAAGCTGGTGGCAGAAAGCGTGGAAGTCGCAGCGAGAAAATCTTCAGATAGTGATTATTGCTTTGAGTTTAGCAATAGTGATTCGAGCGTTGGTCGCCGAACCGCGCTACATACCCTCAGATTCTATGGTACCTACTTTGCACGTGGGCGATCGCGTCGTAGTCGAAAAAATCTCCTACTACCTCGAACCTCCAAAAACTGGCGACATCGTAGTATTTACTCCCCCGGAAAAGTTGCAAGAAGAAGGCTTTACCCAAGACCAAGCATTCATCAAGCGGATAATTGGCTTACCGGGTCAAACCGTCGCCGTTAAAAAAGGTTTAGTTTATCTCAACGACCAACCCCTCGTTGAAAAATATATTGCCGAACCTCCTAAATATCAGTGGGGACCTTTTCGCGTCCCAGAAAATGAATACTTTGTGATGGGAGACAACCGCAACAACAGCAACGACTCCAGCAGGTGGGGATTTTTACCTAAGCAGAACATCATCGGCCGCGCTGTAGTGCGGTTTTGGCCTCTAGAACGCATCGGGGAAGTTTGAAGTCAGTTGACAGTTGACTGTTGACAGTTGACTGTTGACTGTTGTCATCGCAAGCTCAATGCCCCATTTCCAATGCCCAATGCCCAATGCCCCATTCCCATGCGTAATCCTGTACGGAAATTTCTACTTATTCTTGTGCCTTAAGGGGTAGGGACTTCCTCCGGCAACTGATAAAATGGTACAAAAAGCACCGGGATTTCTCGCCTAGATCAAAATTAGTAGAATATTAAAAAATTAGGAAAGCTATGGGATTTTTTGATTCAGAAATTGTTCAGCAAGAAGCCAAGCTGTTGTTTGAAGACTATCAATCTCTCATCAAACTAGGTGGCAATTACGGGAAATTCGATCGCGAAGGCAAGAAAATGTTCATCGCTCAGATGGAATCAATGATGGAGCGCTACCGTATTTTTATGAAGCGCTTCGAGCTCTCTGAGGACTTCATGGCTCAGATGACTGTAGAGCAGTTAAAAACACAGCTCAATCAATTTGGCATCACGCCCCAGCAGATGTTCGATCAAATGAACTCAACGCTGGAGCGGATGAAATCTGAGCTGGAAAAACAGTCTTAGTGTCAGAAGGAAGAAGGAAGAAGGAAGAAGGAAGAAGGAAGAAGGAAGAGGGAAGAAGGAAGAAAAAGAAAGTATTCCCAATGCCCAATGCCCAATGCCCAATGCCCAATGCCCAATGACTTATGACTGATAATTAAGGCCGCTCAAAAGATGAAGGAGGTTTGAAACTTTCTGCGGGAACACCTTCCAAAGCTTGGCTCATAAAATCACGCCAAACAGGGGCGACAATAGTACCACCAGTAGCACCGTAGCTCATCGGTCTATAATTGTCGTTGCCCATCCAAACAGCCACGGACAACTGCGGTACGTAACCCACAAACCAGATATCCCGTTCTGAAGAAGTTGTACCAGTTTTCCCAGCAGCCGGCCGCCCAAGTTGAGCCGCCCTTGCCGTTCCGCTGGTAATTACCCCTTGCAGGGCGCTGTTGACAGATGCCGCAGCCCAGGAATTGAGAACTAATTTGGGTTTAGGCGTATTGTCGAGCAAGACGTTGCCGCTGCTGTCAGTTACTTGCACGATAAACGTGGTGTCAGAATGCCAGCCGTTGTTGGCGAAGGTAGCAAAAGCTCCGGCCATTTCTAAAGGAGTGAGGTCAACGGCACCCAAGGGCAAAGAAACCACCGGTTCCATCGGACTTCTGATGCCGAGTACGCGGCAAATCTCAATCACTTTATTCAATCCGACTTCTTGGCCAAGCTTGACGGCGGGAATGTTCAGAGATACTTCCAAAGCTCTGCGGATGCTGACGGCACCGGAGAAGCCGCCACCGTAGTTTTGAGGGTAGTAGTAGCCGTCCCCGTCGCGGTAGCCGACAGGGGAGTCGTAGACAACTGAATCCGGGCCGTATTTGCCACTAGCAAAGGCAGCGTAGTAGATAAAAGGTTTAAAAGAAGATCCGGGCTGGCGGCGTGCTTGAATGGCGCGGTTAAACTGACTCTTTTCGTAATCGACGCCGCCCACCATTGCTTTGACGAAGTGGGTGCGGGGATCGACGGCGGCTAGGGCAATTTGACCTTCGTCGCGATCGTAAAACAGCCCTTGGTAGTAAAGCCGAGTGTGCCACGCTTTGACTGTTTCTTCGGCTATGCGCTGCATTTTGAGGTCGATCGTGGTTTGAACGCGCATTCCTCCCTTAACCACGGCATCTCGCCCGAAACGCCTAGTCAGTTCCTGGACTACGGCTTGTGTTACGTAAGGAACTTGAGATCCCCCAAAAGAGGTAATTTTGCCTAGCTTAATTTTTTCCCGGCGGGCCGCAGTCTCTTGGGCCGGCGTAATCCATTTAAGATCCTTCATGCGGTTTAAAACGATTTCCTGCCGCTCTTTTGCCAACTTGTAATTGACGAAAGGACTGAATTCTTCGGGGGCAGAAATTAAGCCGGCCAGCATCGCTGCTTCTGAAAGAGTCAAATTACTTGCTGACTTGTTGAAATAGCTTCGAGAGGCTGTCTCTACGCCGTACAAGTTGTGACCTAAGTAGATTTGATTGAGGTATAGTTGCAGAATTTGGTCTTTGTTGAGAATTTGCTCCAAGCGGATAGACATTACCGCTTCAGCTACCTTGCGACTAAATTTTGACTGGGGAGAAAGAAACAGGTTCTTGACTAGCTGCATAGTCATAGTCGAGCCGCCTTCCACGGTTCGACCTTTCTCTAGGTTGACTATGAGAGCTCGGGCTATCCCGCCGGGGTTGATGCCTTTGTGGGTGAAGAAGTTGCTATCTTCGATCGCCAGAACGGCTCGTTTCAGGTTCGGGGAGATTTGGTTAAGGGGTACGACATCCCGGTTGGCTTCGTCGTGGATGCTGGCTAGGGGCTTGCCGTTGATGTCGTAAATGTGGGTAGTTTCTGTGGGAGAGTAGGTTTGCAAGATCCGAACATCTGGCAAATTGCGGAAGCTGATCGCTAAGCCAACCAGTCCACCAGCGACTACGGAACTGGCAAGCATTGTCATGCTGAGTATGGTTCCGGCGGTCACTTTACTGACTGACTGAACAAACTCGAATACGGGGGCTGAGTTTTCCGTGTTATTGCGGACTGCGTTGGTTGACACGTGGATTTCACTTCCTCACTCGATTTGGGGTTTAAGACTTTTAATTTTAGATGCGAACCCTAGAGACTGTCAGCTAATGAAAGCCGGTCAGCTTTGGGATTATAGTAGCTTGATAGTTATGTTTTTATTCGTCAACCAGTGAGTGTAACTAATTCTGCTGCACTTTGGCAAAATATGATGGACGATCGCTCCCCGATGATAACTCCTAACCTTTCAGCGCTTTACCGCGGCGTCAGCGAGATTTTTCCAGATCGACCTGATTCTAGCAACCCTGACGAAAATTTAGCCCAACTGCTGGCAAAAGTCGATCGACCTTTGCGCGTCAAACTCGGAATTGACCCGACAGGGAGTGACATTCACTTGGGCCACAGCATTTGCGTCCGCAAGCTGCGAGCTTTTCAGGATGCCGGTCACACAGCCGTACTGCTGATCGGAGATTTTACCGCAAGAATTGGCGATCCGACAGGGAAATCCGAGATGCGAACCCAGTTGACGGCCGAACAAGTGGCGGAAAATGCCAAGACTTATTTAGACCAAGTGCGTCCGATTCTAGATTTTGACACACCAGGACGTTTGGAAATTTGCTATAACTCCGAGTGGTTGTCAAAATTGGACTTGGCGAAGGTTTTGGAACTGCTGGGAACCATGACGGTGCAGCAGATGCTCGCTAAAGAGGGATTTGATAATCGGATGCAGCAGGAGAATGCGATTTATCTGCATGAGTTTCTGTATCCACTCATGCAGGGTTACGACTCGGTGGCTTTGGAAGCGGATGTGGAGTTGGGGGGAACCGACCAAAAGTTTAATATTGCGGTGGGGAGAGATTTGCAGCGCCATTTTGGGATGAAACCGCAGTTTGGTTTGCTGATGCCGATTTTGATCGGGACTGACGGGGTGCAAAAGATGTCGAAATCTTTGGGCAATTATGTGGGTTTGTCGGAAGACCCGCTGACTATGTATTCTAAGTTGGAGAAAATTGCTGATAGTTCGATCGCCCAGTATTTTGAACTCTTGACAGATTTGCCGCTTGATGAATTGCCAGAAAATCCGCGAGAAAAACAAAAACTTTTGGCTGTGGATGTGGTGCGCCAGTATCGCGGTTCGGAAGCGGCGGATCGCGCACAACAAGATGCGATGGCGCTGGTTAAAGGTGCTGCTGGACAAGCTGATGCAGTGCCCGAGTTTTCTTTGGCAAACGTCCAGTTTCCGGCTAAGTTGTTTTATATTCTGAGTGCTAGCGGGCTTTGTAAAAGCAGCGGTGATGCCAGGAAGTTGATGCAGGGCGGCGGGGTGAAGTTGGAGGGCGATCGGGTTTCTGATGTTAACCTTACTTTTGAATCACCTGCTGATTTATGCGGTAAGGTTTTGCAGGTTGGGAAGAATAAGTTTGTGCGATTGGTGTCTTGAATCTCTTTTTTTACCGCAGATGAATACTGAAGATGAACGCTGATAATCGAATTATTGTTGCTTTGGATGTTTCGAGTCAAGAAGAGGCGATCGCACTTCTCGACAAACTCCCGCAAGTATCTTTCTGGAAAGTGGGTTTGGAACTGTTTGTGAGCTCCGGGCCGGGGATTTTAGAAATTTTAAAACAGCGGGAAAAGCGGATTTTTCTCGATTTGAAGTTTCACGATATCCCGAATACTGTGGCTGGTGCTTGTCGGGCTGCTGCTAAGTATAATGTGGATTTATTGACTATCCATTCTACTTGTGGTAAAGATGCTTTGAAAGCGGCACAGTTGGCTTTGACTGAAGGGGCGGCGGCTGTGGATAAACCGAGTCCTAAGTTGATTGCAATTACTCTGTTGACGAGTTTGAATTCGCGACAGTTGGCTTTTGAGTTGAAAATACCTTTGGAGTTGCCGGAATATGCTTTGCACATGGCATTGTTGGCTAAGGAAACGGGTTTAGCTGGGGCTGTTTGTTCTCCGCAAGAAGTGGAACAGTTAAGAATGAGTTGCGGGGATGATTTTCTGTTAGTTTGTCCCGGTGTGCGTCCGAAATGGGCTGATGGAGGCGATCAAAAGCGATCGATGACTCCAAAGGCCGCTTTGAAAGCTGGTGCGGATTATCTGGTGATTGGGCGGCCGATTACTGCTGCGGACGATCCGGTGGCGGCTTTTGCGCGTATTTGTGAAGAGATTGAATAACAAAATGAATGTTTTTTAAACCGCAGGTAAATACAGATGAACACAGAGAAAATTTCATCCGCGTTTATCTGTGTTTATCTGCTGATATCGGCGGTTGCAACTCCGACTTGGGCAGTTAATTTTGTGACCAATCACGCTAACAGTATAAATGCTAGTCGGTATGATTTGTTAGTGCGATCGCCCTGTCCCGATGATTTGGAAACTTTGGTCGATCGCCTGTTGCAAGATTTGCCGAGTTATGCTAATCGCGTAATTGTGCGATCGCACTTTTCTTCTAACAAAAACACACCGTCCGGTTACGCGCTGCCTCAAATAATTTTAGCCGGTCGCCCGGAGTTTGAACCGTTACCTTTAAATTTTGAAGATGCGCTTCCTGAAAATGCCAGTCAAGTTTTCATTACTACTTTGGAACGGCAGTATCGCGGGGGACAACGAGCTGAAATTCAGCAATATCATTGGTTATTTTTAACTAAAACGGAGAACGGCTGGGAGTTGGCAAAAATCGTTTCTCGGTTTGGTACTGCGGCGGATATTCGTCCTTTATTAGGTCAAGATAGTGAAAGCGAAATTGCTGAGGCTATTCGTTTGTGGTTGCGCGATTGTAATGCAAAAAATAAGTTGTCCCGCAACTAAATGGTATTTTTGGGCGGGCGAGACGCCCACCCCAAATAAAATATTGTTTATTGTGGAACAGGCAAGATGCCTGTTCCTGACAGAAAATAATTTTATTGTGGAACAGGCAAGATGCCTGTTCCTGACAGAGGTGCAAGAAAATCCACGAATTTTCGGTTGAGCGATTTACCGTGGGGGGCGGGTTTAGGAGATTATCGGTTTTAGGCAATTATTGTTCGTGAAACCAGCCCATACAAAGCACAAACAAAAAAATATTAGAATTGCTATTTTAATTCATCCAATTTAGCCTTTATAGCTTGCATATCTTGCCACATATACCATTTCGGAGTCTCCGGTTCACGGGAGGGGTTTCGCAGCAAGTAAGATGGGTGGAAAATTGGCATACACAAACGATTTTCCCATTCAATCCATTGACCTCTGATTTTACTAATGGGCCGCTTGTCGCTTAGCAAACCTTTGAGGGCTGTTGCACCGGTTAATAAAATAATTTTGGGGTCTAAGATGCGAATTTGTTCGAGCAAGTAAGGTTTGCAAGCTTCGATTTCTTTTGCTGTCGGAGGGCGGTTGTTGGGAGGGCGACATTTGATGACGTTGGCAATGAATACGTCGGTTTCTGCACTCAATCCCACGGATTCTAAAATCTTATCTAACAGTTGGCCCGATCGCCCGACGAAGGGCAATCCCGTTTCATCTTCGTTTTGTCCGGGCGCTTCTCCCACAATCAAAATTGAGGCTTGAGGATTGCCGCGCCCGATGACAGCGTGAGTGCGCGTATTGCCCAATTCGCAGCGGTAGCAGCGGTTGCAGTGCTCGCCGATTTGTTCCATATTTTGATAAGTGCCGGGAGGGATGGGAATTTTGGCATTTGCTGGTATTGAGTCTGTTTGAAAAGTGGCACTTTGATTGTTGTCAAAAAGGCTGAGTTGCAAGTCGCTGGACATACATTTTACAATTAGGGAGAGATTTTGGAGTCTAGAGTTTATAGTTTAGATCGGGTTTGGTGATTTGAGATTGGCTAGATGCTTGTATGGGGTGCTGTCGATTCCCTACGGGATAGCTACGCTCGCGCGTACAATCTCCAATTAACACTGGCACAATCTCCAATTTTTTGGTTGAGCTCGTACAGGCAAAAATATGTTCTCTAACCCGTTTTTTGACGATCGCGCCGATGCAGGCGAAAAACTGGCCGAGGCAGTTGTGGGCGAGCTCGGCAAGTTGAATTTAACGGCACAGGAGGCTGTGAAACCGATTGTTTACGCCTTGCCGCGCGGGGGTTTGCCCGTTGCTGTGCCGATTGCGCGTCGCTTGGGCTGTCCTTTGGATGTGGTTGTCGCCAAGAAAATTACTCGCCCAGATAATTTAGAATTGGCGATCGGGGCTGCAACTGCTGACGGTCACGTCCTCTGGGAAAAGCAAAAGCTGCTGAATTGGCGCTTGCAAAAATCCGCCCTGCCCCGGGCTCAAAATAATGCTCAATCTCTGCTGGCAGATTTGTCTCCTGGGCGCCCAAATATCAGCGCGGCGGGGGCTTTGGCGATTTTGGTAGATGACGGCATTGCTACGGGGATGACGATGGCTGTGGCGGCTAAGGCTTTGGAGTCACAGCAACCGATGGCTTTGTGGATTTGCGCGCCTGTCGCCCCGGCAGATTTGATGGGATTTTTGGCCCAGATGGGCGATAAGTTGATCGTTCTGGAGACTCCTCACCCTTTTTACAGTGTCAGTCGCTTTTATGGGCAATTTCCGCAGGTTGAGACGGCGGAGGCTTTAAGGTGTTTGCAGCAACAAACTGAATGGCGATCGTAGGTTAAGCTAGAAGGCTAAATCTAAAAGCTCGATCGCTAAAACATGAGACCTTGGCAATATTGGTTGGACACTTTGATTCTGTCTACTCAGCACAATCCGCCTCGCTTTGTTGAGCTGGTAATGTTAACTTTGGCGATGATGTTGCTCGGGCTGTGGAGTGTAACATTGCAGTGGCAGTATTTAACGCTGTCTCTGAGTTATATAATTGGTTCGTCTTTTTCAATTTTGGTGCGGGAATCCCTCGGCCCACGGCCTCAATTCCAACTAACTCATCTGACAGCATTGTTGTTATTAATTATCAGTTTTTATAGTTTTGCTGAACTGATTAGATAGTTAAGGCTGTTTTGATTTGTAGACGCGGGTTTGACAATGTGATTGCGAAGGTGGTGAAGCAATTGCATAACTTATATAGCAATCCTCAGCGGGTTGTGAACTAGATGTTTTTTTGAACGAACCGCGAAGACGCGAAGGACGCGAAGGAAAGATCGAGGGTTAACAAATCATTAGCCATCATCCTACATTCTAATGGGATTGATGTAAAATTATGCGGTTCCCGGCAGGATCGAAGGCATAGATTTCTAGACCGTGAGAAGCTTTGATAATTTCTCCGTTGGGCGGATAACCTAAAGCCCAAATTCGGGCGATCGCAGTTTCGATATCGCTGACTTCCAAACACAAACTGATGCCTGTTTTGGCTCGATTTGCAAATTCCGCTTTGTGGGAATCTTTTGGTTTGAATATGCCGAGTTTTAAGCCGGGGAGTTGAAATTCAGCATAGGTATTGGGAATATAAGGGTTTGGTTCTATGTCGAGAAATTTGGTGTAAAATTTAACGAGAACTTCCTTATCAAGGTCGGCTAAAGTCACTAGGGCGGCGCTGTATTGGAAACTCATATAAATTGGTAATGGGGAATTGGTAATGGAAAATTGATAATATTATAACTTTCTATCTATTTAAAATCCTCCAATTCGTCCGACTATTTCGATTTTACCTTGTCGATCGCTTTTGAGAATCACAGCTTCGCCGCTTTGCGGTACAATATCAGTAATCGCGGTAATATTTACTTGATGAGTTACCAGAATAATCGCGCCTTTGGTGTTGCGGTTGTCAACAATTAATTTGCGGATTCTCGCTGTTTGTCTGGCTTCTGTGCTGCTGTCGCTAAAGAACGAGTTCAGCGCTGGGAACGGTTCGACTTTGCCTATATTTATCAGTTTTGCTGTTTCCAAACACCTACACCACTGACTGGATAAAACTCTGGCAACTTTGATGTTGCGGTTGCGAAATTCGGCTCCAATTTGCTTGGCTTGGGTTTGTCCCTGTGCTGATAAATTGCGCTGGGTGGAACAGTCACCCAACTTAAAGTTAGCAGGATCTCCCGTACCTGGGGCGATCGCGTGTCGCATTGCTACCACCAACCCCGTCTCCCCCCGCTGCAACAATTGCCACCCTGCTTGAGTTTGCGCGTTAGTTGCTGCGTCAGAACTTGCCGTTGCAATCATTAAGCCGATCGACAATACTAAAGCTAGCGATCCGAAAAACCATTTCCAGTTGAGGTCAATCCGCGCAGCCATTGTTCCAGAACTTAGAAATTATCTTATCATATTATAATACAACAAATATTGCTCTATGGAACTCACCAATTTTATTGCTCTGTCTGTCATTATTGCCCTCGTGCTGGGGATTGGGTTGGGAACAATGACTTGGGCTTACTTCGGCAAGGGCAGCATTTCTGTACTCTTTAAAGAACCAATTTTAACTTACCCAGAATTTCCCGATACCGACAGCGGCAGTAAAGCTTCCGTTTATTTTCAACAAGGAATTGAGGCTTATCAGTCAGGAAAGTACCGCAAAGCAAAAGATAAATTTACCAGCGCTGTAGAACAAGTTTCAACTTTGGCAGAAGCTTACCACAATCGCGGCTTAGCTTGTGCAAATTTGCGATCGGATGAGGAGGCCGTTGCAGATTTGATCCGTGCAAGCGAATTATACCAACAGCAGGGAGCTGGATTTGCCCTCGACACGATTAAACAAAATCTGGCAGCCTTGAAGCAGCGCAAATTAGAACGAGAAAAACAAAAAGCAGTAGCGACCTAAATTATTAGGTTGGGCCAGTGGAACTCAACTCAACCCTAGAGTTGTGGTCGGAAAAACCCGGTTTCTTGAGTGTGGTTGGGAGAAACCGGGTTTTTTTACAGAATTTCTATTAAAGTTGAAAATCAAGATTTAACTTTCTCCGGGTCAACTAAATTGTTCTGGAATCTTCTATTTGGTCGATTTTAGAAATCATCATTTCTCGGCTTGAAGCCACAACTCGATAATTAGTAATGGGATCGTAAGCTTCCCACTCTTGACTCACTTCGCTGTCTTCCCACAAAAACCATTCCCGATAAATTTCGCCGTCATCAATGTCGCCGCACAAGGGAAGCCAATCATCTCCTCCCAAGCTCTGGAAATCTCCTCCTACTAAGTCAATCCAAGCTGCAAGGATACAAGAGTCAATAACATTATTATTAACAGTGACTGCGTTAGAGTAAAGAGAAGTTTCTGGAAAACAAAGTGTGGATTTCATAAGCTGTACCTGAATGTTATGTTATTAATTTATAAAAAAATCCTCTAGGTCAGTGACAGCAGAATGCCACTATCCTAACCTCCACAGTTGCCACCTCGAAAAACCTTGACACCCAAAGCGCTCAAATGCCTCTGCCGTATGACTTGAGACCGCTTTGAGGCAAGTCGCTAGACAGGCTAAATAGAGCCACTTTGCCAAGTGGCATACAAGAAAGCCCGATCGACCAAATATTGCTGGCGAAGGATCTCCCGCATTGGGGAGCGAAGACAGTGCAACTGGTAATTCTATACTGGGTAAGTTGGCAACTTTCAGTACAGTTTTTGTGATAAAATTAGCAGTAAGCGGACTTTCGTACCGACAGCCTGGTTTGGTCAAAAGCTTTGCAACGAGCTTTCCAATCGTGGTGCGATCGCCAGTTTTGATTTATTGTTAATTTTGCCAAGTCCCGATCGACTGTTAGGGAAAAAAATTTATGCAAGCAACCAACCAAGAAAGAGTTATCGATCTGATAATCCACTATACCAACGGCAAACAGCAACACTTCCAGTTCATTGCGCCAGAGGGAACAGTAGGAGAGCAAGCAACTTTAGGCACTCGCCTGCACAAAATGTTGACTGCAGACCCGATAATTCTCGAATTGGCAGATAAACTGGTAGTTATCCCAGTTCACAACATACAAAGTATTGAAATATCGCCGATTCCTTCCAAATTGCCAGAAGGTGTCCTTCACCCAATGCGAGAAATCAAGAAATAGTGAAGGTACTCTGCATCTAAATTTAACTGAAAAGGCGGGTTGAATACCCAGGTCATGCAGAGTTTGAAGAAGCATAAATGTACCAATTAAAGGCGCAACAAGTTATTACAAATAATGAGGAAAAAATGTTGCTGACAGTGAAACCTTTTCCGAAAAAAATGCAACTGTAGACAACCTCCAAGCCCTTATAGCATCACTCATTCCACATCTAAAATCTAAAATTGAAAATCTAAAATAGTATGAGGATATATCTCACCTGAGTGAGGGAAATAATTGCAGGTTTTACAGACTTTAACTTAGCCGAAAAAATGCTAGAGCTCCACTGTCACACTACTTATTCCGACGGCACTCTCACCCCTGCCGAACTCGTAGCCGCCGCCGCGTCTTCGGGGGTTCGCGCCTTGGCTGTCACCGATCACGATACGATGTCGGGTTGGGAGGAAGCCTTCGCCGCTGCTGCTTTGCACGGTATCGAAATAGTCCCCGGACTCGAACTCAGCACCGTTCACAACGGCCGATCGCTGCACATTTTAGGTTTTTATCCCGATGCAAATAAGTTGCGAGTTCCTTTGAACGATCGCCTGGAAGGACGGTTTCGCCGATCGCAGGAAATGGTCGAAAAATTAGCAGCAATGGGATACGCGATCGAACTGCCAAAAACATCCCCAGGAATGGCACCGGGAAGGCCTCACATTGCCTCTGCGCTGGTAAAAGCCGGTCACGCCAAATCATCGCGGGAAGCATTCGATCGCTGGCTGGGAGATGACGGCCCGGCTTATGTTCATTACGAGAAATTCTCGATCGTCGAAGGGATTGATTTACTGAAGAGTTGCGGCGCAGTACCAGTTTGGGCTCACCCTTATTTATTTCGCGGCGGCGCTGTTGAGGAAGTCTTAAAAGAATTAGTAGATGCTGGTTTAATGGGAGTTGAAGTATACCATCCCAGCCATAGTTCTAGCCAAATCCAAAAGTTGAAAGATTTGTGTCTTCATTACGGTTTGCTAGCAACTGGTGGCAGCGATTATCACGGCCCAGATCCTGAAAGGAAAGCAGCAGATAGCACCCAATTGAATATGCTGCATTTGCCGTTAGAATTACTGGAACCAATTAAAGTTGCTGCGGCGAGTTTGAAATAGTTTTTTAGGACGAATTTTGCGGATGTATACAGTTGTCACAAAAAAATCCTTGGTTTTTTGAGTGACGAGTTTGGCGGAAGTAAATCATCAGAAGAAGACCGAGGTCAAGCAGAATATAAATTAATATGAAGTTAAAGGCAATTGCAGCCGAGTTAATTTTACAATGTTACTATAGCAACTTGCCAAACGGAGCTTATTATGAGTGCAGAAGACAGAGCGAAGGCGATCGGCAAAAATTTAGAAGGCAAAGCTCAGGAAATTTTCGGTAATATCACCGGCAACAGAAAAGACCAGGTTGAAGGCAAAGCCAAACAAGCCGAAGCTGCCGCCCGCCACGCAGCAGAAGATGCTAAAAATGCGGTGAAAAATCTGGCCGATAAAGCCAAAAGGTCGATCGACAAATTGTAGAAACCGCGCTATACCAAATCCGCGCTAATAGAATTCGCTGCATATCAAATCCTTTGTTATCAATAGGGTTTGATATGATTTATTTTGGGAATGTGCATAAACTTGGTGACTCCTGCGATATCTCTTCAAAAGCGCAGTGGAGAAGTCCCTATGATGATTGATTTTACACCGGATTAATTTCGTAGTAAGGACTTCAGTCCTTATCGCATTGCCTTTACGAAAAATTTTTGCTCAATTCTGCATAAAGCCGCCAAAACCTGCGATATCAGAGTATCAACACGCAAAAACTGGACTATGACGAGACATGATACCCCCGTCGAAGCCTTAGCAGGTTTAGTTCCTGTAGCCGCAAGTTTCAACTTGTTGCTTCCACCCACGGGTTGGGAACTCAAACCGATTTCCTTGACTTTGTTATTGCTGGCAGGTTACAGCGCTATTTTCCCTGGGAGAACCGAATTATCTCGATGTCATCCGAACGTGCCTGTGAACACCGACGAACAGTTACGCCAACTTCTACAACTCTTGAAAGGCTCGCAAGAGGGTAGTAAGGAACAAGAAAGACTCAAAAATCAATTGTGCCAACTCATCCCCCATTTGCCCGGAATTCGCAAGCATCCTTATCCTAATATTGATTTAGAGGAAATGATGCAGGAAGCTTATTGCGGTTTTCTCAAAACGCTTTCGGCATTTTTGAGGGGAATTGACCTCGACAATCTCGCTGCTGATGTGTTGCGAACCCGAGTGGTTCAGCGGTTCAATAAAACTCTCAAGAACAAAGTCTATGAGCAATATCGCCGGATGCAGCAACAGATTTTTAGTGTTAGTTTTGATGCTCCGATTACGAGCAACCGAGGTGAAAAATTTGAGGCTCAAGAACCGATAGACCATACCACGAAAAATGGAATTGAGCAACTCATCGAGAGAGAACAAGCTCAAAATAAGCAGCGCATCGGCCGCAAACTATGGCAGTGTATTGAAGACGATCCGATGGGAGAACTGCGAAACAGTTATCCCAATGAAAAAATAGATAAGAAGAAGCCAAATAATCCCGAAAATCGCCGCCCTCGACCGGATGCCAATTCTCACGTACTCGCACTGCGATTGCTGTTGCAAGACCCTCCAGATAAATTGTCTAAAATTGCCAGAGAGTTAAACATTGACTATCAAACTCTCAACTCTCACTGGAAAAGAACAGGTTTGGCTCTCGTCAAAGAGATTGCACTTAAGTTTGGATATCAACCCGAGGAATAATGGTGAATAGCAGAGATACTTATTTGTTAGAAATTCCTCTGGAGCAAACTGCCCGCAATTTGGCTCTGCAATTTGCTTCAGAGCAAGCTAATCCGCAAAAAGGCAAGCGGGTTTATTTCAATACCCTGGCGGTTTGGGCGGTTAACTATTTCTTGGAATGGATGGAAATGGAAACCGATATTGATAGCGGTGATAGTTGGAATCCAGCAAGGCGGGCGGTTGTGGATGTGGGCGATTTGGTTTTGCCGGGGATTGGCAAGATAGAATGCTGTCCGGTTCAGCTCGGAGAATCGGCGATTTCTCTGCCGGAAGTGCGGGAAAATCGCATTGCTTATATCGCTGTTGGGTTTGCCGAACCTTTCGATAAGGTGAAACTTTTGGGCTTTATTCCGGCTGTGGAAATTCTGGAGGAAACGGAAGAAATTTCTCTAACTAATCTCAAACCAGTTGAGGAATTGTGGGATTATTTGGATCGGATTGAGTTGGCAATTCCGCTGTTGCAAGGTGAAATTGAAGAGTTGCTATCTGATTTGGAAGAAGATGACCCCGTACAAGCACAAGTTCGGGATAAATTGCAAAACAAATCTATTTCTGAAATTGTGGCAATTTTGAATAAAGTTTGGCACAGTAGTGAGAAATCTGACTGGGGATATGAAGGAGGGAAGGCTTTAGCGGGAAGTGGTTCTAGCAGTGGAGGTTTGGGAAATAGAGATATATCTTTCTCTCGCGATCAATCTTCACCTGTTGAGAAAGCTTCAGATATTGACGAGGATGTGAAAGCGGAACTGAATCTGATTGCTGAAGATTTGTTGGAGAAATTAGCTGAGATTTGGGGAGATGGTGATGATTTTGCCTTGTCATAAATCGGCAATCTCCCATAAATCTGGATAAATTTCCATGACTTGTAGGGGCGGGCTCACTAACCATATCTGATAAAAATCAACAATCTAAAAAATCCACCCCATCCCCGCCATCAATACAAAAAAACATTAAAATATTGCGTTTTTGGGTTTTTTGCATGGGGTGGGGGCGGGTTTTGGAGATTGTTTGTTGGTGGCGATTATAGGTGGTGAACCCGCCTCTACAAAATGGGAAGGGTGTACATGAGATTTATCGTTGGGTGGGGGCGGGTTTTTGAGATTGTTTGTTGTTGGCGATTATGGTTGGTGAACCCGCCCCTACAACATTCCAAAGACAAATATCTAGAATTTTTCAGGAATCTGCATAATTCTCCCCCAAATTGCCGATAGATATATATACAGAATAAAAGGAAACTCCAATGGACGAACAACGCCTCGCGGCCTATCTCGAACTGATTCAAGCCCTGCTTGAGTGCCCTAGCGGTGAAGAGGAGGATATTCTCAACGCCAATCTAGAGTTAGTTGATGCCAATTTTCTGCAAGTCATGGAAGCGGAAGCGGAGAAGATGGCAGCAGAGGGCAACTCAGATGCAGCAGCTTGGTTGCAAAATCTAGCGGCACATTTGGCAAATTATGTCACCAGTACAGCAACTCCTGAAGAGTATTTATCTTTCTTGGGGGAGGTGTTGCAGGCCACGTCAGACAGTCGGGGAAACCCTCAAGTTGTCTATCCTATTTTACAACAAAATATCGATAAATTTAATCTAAGGTTTGCGGAAAAATTGCAAGCTTGGGCAACATCCACATTCACAGAAGTCACATTAGAACAAGCTAACTCAATCGCAGCAGATATTGGCGAATTAGGCAACTTAATTCAGCAGTTTCCGCTAGGCAGGCGGGCATGGAATTTAGAAATTGCCATCGCTTGTTACAAGTCAGCTTTAGAAGTCTACACCCGCGAGAATTATCCCGAATATTGGGCAACGACTCAAAACAATTTGGGGGCTGACTACAGTGACAGAATAGAAGGAGTCAGGGCGGCGAATATTGAATTGGCGATTTCCTGTTATCGGTCAGCTTTAGAAGTCTACACCCGCGAGAATTATCCCGAAGATTGGGCAGCGACTCAAAACAATTTGGGGAATGCCTACAGAAACAGAATAGAAGGAGTCAGGGCGGCGAATATTGAATTGGCGATTTCCTGTTATCGGTCAGCTTTAGAAGTCTACACCCGCGAGAATTATCCCGAATATTGGGCAACGACTCAAAACAATTTGGGGGCTGCCTACACAAACAGAATAGAAGGAGTCAGGGCGGCGAATATTGAATTGGCGATTTCCTGTTATGGGTCAGCTTTAGAAGTCTACACCCGCGAGAATTATCCCGAATATTGGGCAATGACTCAAAACAATTTGGGGGCTGCCTACACGAACAGAATAGAAGGAGTCAGGGCGGCGAATATTGAATCGGCGATCGCCTGTTATGGGTCAGCTTTAGAAGTCTACACCCGCGAGAATTATCCCGAAAATTGGGCAATGACTCAAAACAATTTGGGGGCTGCCTACAGAGACAGAATAGAAGGAGTCAGGGCGGCGAATATTGAATCGGCGATCGCCTGTTATCGGTTAGCTTTAAAAGTCTACACCCCTACCGCTTTTCCTTTAGAATGTCTGGCATCTAGCAGAAGCCTCGGCAATACGGCTTTCACTGCTGGTTTCTGGGAAATTGCGATCGAAGGATACGAACAAGCGATGACAGCGGTGGAATACAGTAGAAGTTGGGCAACTTCGGACGATCGCCGCCAACAGATGGTAGCAGAATCGATCGATGTTTACGAAAAGGCAATTCAAGCTTGCGTCAACAGCAATCAACTGGAAAAAGCCATAGAATACTGCGACAGAACCCGGGCTCAGCGGTTAGTCGATTTAATGCACAGCAATGATTTGTATGCTAGCGGCGAAATTCCGCCCGCAGTGCAAAAATATTTGCAGGAATTTGAGGCGAAGCAGCGGGAAATTGACGCAGAAGTTGAACAACTCCGCAAACCTTCTGAAGGCAATAAAGAATTAGCCAGTGTGGGGAGTCAGTCGCGCAGTCGGGCAGAGTTATCTGCTTACACGGAGAAGATTCAAGAATTGGAAGCCCAGAAACAGCGAATCTGGGAAAATATTCGCAGTTTAGATCCAGTTTTAGCGGGACAAGTTCAAGTCGATCCGATGCAGTTTGCGAAGATGCAGAAACTCATTGACAATTCGCAGACGGCGATTCTCTGTTTTTATACCACGACTGATGACACTCATGTTTTTGTGATTTACAAGGATAAAGCGCCGCAGATTCACACTTGTCAGGGAGAGGGTTTGGCAACTTTTCAGAAGTGGATTCGCGAGAGTTGGTTGTGGCCTTATTTGCAGGATTGGAAAATTTGGCAACAGGGGATGGGTGAGTTTTTGTCTCACTTGTCGCGGCGGTTGAAAGTTGATGACTTGATTGGTAATTGTTTGGATGAAATTGAGGAATTGATTGTGATTCCGCATTTGTATTTGCATCAGATTCCGCTGGCGGTATTGCCGATAGAACCGCCCCAACCCCCCCTTAGTAAGGGGGGGCTTAAGAATCTTGATTCTGCGCTTGTTTCTGGGCATGAACCCCCCCAACCCCCCCTTGCTAAGGGGGGGCTTAAGAATGAGAATAACTCTCTGCTTCTGGGGCAAGAATCTCTTCTTTCTCCCCCCCTTAGCAAGGGGGGGCCGGGGGGGGTTCTTAGCGATTATTTCCTAATTCGTTACGTGCCCAGTTGCAGAATCTTGGAGTATTGCAGTAAAGACCAAACCATCGAATCGCCCAAATACGGCATTGTGGAAAATGCCACGGATGATTTGTACTTCACTCCTTTTGAGTGCGAGCAAATTGCCGAAATTGTGACCAAACCTGAGCGCTTAAAAGGAAGTCAAGAAGCCACAGTCGCAGCCTATCGAAACCTCGCCCAAAATGTGAATGTAATCCACTCCAGTCACCACGCTGTCTCGCGTTTGGACAATCCTTTAGAATCGCGATTGTTTTTAGGAGACGGGAGTATCACGTTAGGGGAATTGATGACACCTGGTTGGCGCTTGCCGCAGTTATCCGATGTGTTTATGTCCTGCTGCGAAACTAATTTAGGAGGGACGGAAATTACCGATAATCTTCTTAGTTTGGGAACGGGGTTTTTGTGTGCGGGAGTTCGGAGTGTGGTCAGCACTTTGTGGGCGGTGGATGATTTTGCTACTTCGTTGTTTGCGATTTTTTACTATCAGTATCGCAGTCCCAAGGAAGGTTTGAGTCGTCCAGAGGCTTTGCGACGGGCACAGGTGAGGTTGCGGACAATTTCTGGTGCGGAGTTGAAACAGCTTTATCAACTGCAAATCGATCCGTTGCTTCAGAGAATTATTGGGGATTTCAAGTCAAAATTGGCTGTGGTTCAAAAGGAAAAACACAAGTTAAAATTGCGGCAGAAATCCTACCACAAGGAGACGGATAAGTTTAATAAGTTGGGGGCGGAGTTGCAGAAAATAACGAAGCAAGAGAATCAGATTCAGAAACAGAAGAAAGGATATGAAAGTTTGAAAGAAAATATTTACACTATGTCAAATCCTTTTGATGATTTGATTTATTGGTCGGGGTTTATTTGTCAGGGTTTGCATTGATTTATGGTGTTTGATGGTGTTAACAAACACGTCTGACACACATTCCGGCGGGGATTTCAATCCCCGCCTCACAGCGCAAGTTGACGGGGTGACAACCCCGTCAAAACATTGATAAAATAAAGGACATAGCCCTTAGACCCCTCTGAAAAAACGGT
>NZ_JAUBRN010000146.1:0-2047 GCF_036701875.1 Microcoleus sp. MON1_C5
GAGTTTGCATTTAATGAAGTTACATCAGAAAATCTTTGGAATTGGTTTACTCACTGCTGTTATTGTACCTCATCTTTGTGAGAAAGGCTATAGTAAGCGAACACACCCAGCTATTTATAGGACGTTCTAAAGAAATTGAAAAACTCGACAATTTTTTAGCTGATAATTCCAGTGGTGTCCTCCTTGTGACTGCTAGTGCTGGTTTTGGTAAAACTTCACTGTTAGCTAGTTGGTGGAAAATACGGCATAAACAAGGCTATTTTATTGCTCATCATTTCTTTAGCCAACGGTACGATCGAACTCGCTCTGCTAAAAGTGCTTATGGGAATTTACTACAGCAAATTTATACATATTATGAACGATATTATGAGCAAATACCTAACGAAATAAATGAGTTAAGGCAAGCACTATACAACATATTAAGAGAGCCTGGAAAGGAAGAAAAGCCATTAGTCATTCTCATCGATGCTTTGGATGAATTAGATAAAACAGATATTCCCTTCTCACCACCCTTTCCTACTCCTTTACCTCCGAATGTATTCGTCATTGCTTCAGCGAGAGCCTCTGAAGGGGAGAAGCCAGAATACTTGTCTGGTTGGACAAATGATATTGAGCCAATACACCTCGATCGTTTGCCCCGTTGTGCGATCGCAGACTGGTTACTAGAAACTGGTGAAGACCATCTCATGTTATGCAGCCAGGATGAAGATTTTGTGAGTAGTTTGGATGCAATAACCCAAGGCTTTCCGCTTTACTTGCGCTACCTCATCGACGAACTGATTCAGGTAACAAAGCAGGGTGAGGACGTGCAGGCGGTACTCAGTGTTAGTCCACCTAAGTTTAAGGATTATGTAAAACAACAGTTTAAGCTGCTGGCAAAAGAAGTTAACTCAAGGGAAATGCAGGAATTATTCGTGCTGCTATCGGTAGCATTAGGAGGGCTTTCTAAAAAGGATGTTGTGGAATTGACGGGTTTAACAGTGTGGAATTTGCAAGCATTGCCTTGGCAGGTAACGCGCTGGTTTTCCGTTGAGCCGAGTTACACATTCGCTCATCCGCTGCTAGCGCAGGAGTTTCAAAGTTTGCTGGGGGGTGAGGCACAGCAAGCGCGGGACAAGTTAATTGAATACTGTGCCAGATGGCAAAAATACTCCAGTCCTTATGCTTTGCGACATTATGCAGAACATTTAAGCGAGGCGAAGCAGTGGGAGGCGTTGTATGCGATCGCACGTAACGAAGACTTTTACTCGCACTCTATTAAACAGTTTCCCGATGAGCCTGACTTGCCTTTGAAGACGGTGCAGACTGCCTTGTTAGCCGCCGCCGAGGAAGACAAAGCAGGAGAAATGGCAGAATTTATGCTGTTACACGCACGGCAACTGTTGCAGACAACCGCGCAAGATTCACCCCTAGATGCTTTGCGGAAAGGCTCTTTAGAACGAGCTTGGAGACTGACAGATTTATATGAAATTGAGCGGCGTATATTGTGGTATTTATTGCTGGCGTGGGAGTTGAAATATACAGGCAGATTTGAGGACGCAGAGGAAACACTGAAGCGATTGCAGCAGCAGGAATTACCTCGTTTATCAACCAATCAGGCTATAGAGTGGCACAGCGAGTCTGCTGCTTACCTACTTGCCCATGTTTTTGAAGTCAGTGAGGATATCTGTACTACTTTAGAGCAAAAGCTTTTCGATGATCGTTACCGCTGTATTTTGTGCGGTAATCTCAGTAATTGCGGTAACTTTGCTGCTGCCTTAAAAACTGTGCAGGGCGTTAGCTCACAAATATTATGGCAAGTGTCAGTGCTGTTAAATATAGCAAAAGTACAGGTACAGAAAGGAGATAGAGAATATTCTGCTACGTTTACCAACGCTCTTGAGATTGTAAAAACACTTGTTTCAACCTCATGGTGGGAAATATTGATAGAGGAGATAGCAAAAGCCCAAATAGAAGTTGGCGACAGGGCATCATACCAATTTTACATGAAGTTGCATAGAATAAAGATAATGTTGAGAGGTGATGAGTTATGGCACGTCAACTGATG
>NZ_JAUBRN010000069.1:0-32138 GCF_036701875.1 Microcoleus sp. MON1_C5
GTTTCGCTCCGGCACAGCCGGAGCAAGATTAAGGGATACTTCCAGTCTAGGGCTTAACCGCCTTGGCGGTTGCTATATCTTTCCGCTTCTGCAACAGCAAAGTTGTGGTAAAATAAACGGCTGCGTGCAAACCTAAAATTCCCCAATTCAAAGCCAAGTTTTGCCAAGTCGGTTCCTAGACTGCGCTCTTCTCGAATAACTGCGGTAAGATTGTACGATCGGGCAATCTTACCGCACTCTTGTCAACCGTTTATGTAATAATCCCGCGTTCCCTTCGCATTCATCGCTTCTCCGAGTCGATTTAACCCGTACACGTAAGCAGCAGTTCTCATCGAAACTGACAATTCCTGAGATTTTTTCCAAATTGCCTCAGTTTCTTCGACCATTTTATGCTTCAACCGCTGGTTGACTTCTTCCAGCGTCCAATAAAGCCCGCTGCGATTTTGCACCCACTCAAAATAACTAACCGTTACGCCTCCGGCATTGACTAAAATATCAGGTATTACTTGAATTCCCCTCGCTTCTAAAACCAAATCAGCAGCAGAATCAATCGGCCCGTTAGCTACTTCAAAAATAAACTTAGCCTTAACATCATTAACATTCGCTTCAGTTATTTGATTTTCCAAAGCTGCTGGCACCAGCACGTCTACATCTAATGCTAAAAGTTGCTCATTTGTCAATATTTCGTGTTCGATAATATTGCAAACAGAACCTTCACAGTAAAGAGCTTTGATACCTTTGTTAGAGTTTTTAAAGCCTCGAATACTCGGGATATCCAGACCTTGTTTAGCATAAATTCCCCCTTGGGAATCGCTGACAGCAACAACTTTGTAACCTGCTTCCCACAGAAGTTCTGCTATTTCTGCACCCGCATTACCAAAACCTTGTACTGCGACAGTTGTATCTTGAGGATTTAGCTCAAATTTGGGTAGAAGAGTTTGTACTACAAAAAAAGCACCCATTGCTGTTGCCGTATCTCTGCCCAAGCTGCCACCAATTGTCACTGGTTTACCAGTCACCACCGCTGGAGAAAGCTGCCGCTTAATAATATTGTACTGATCCATCATCCAACCCATAATCATGGGATTGGTGTAGACATCCGGCGCGGGAATATCGACATCCGGGCCGATGAAATCTGCGATCGCATCGACATAGCCCCGGCTCAACCGTTCCAATTCCAGTTTGGACAATTCCTTGGGATTGAGAGTAATTCCGCCCTTGGCTCCTCCAAAGGGCAAGTTCAAAACTGCACATTTAAAAGTCATCCAAAATGCTAAGGATTGCACTTCATCAAGGGATACTTCCGGATGATAGCGCACTCCTCCTTTAGACGGGCCTCTGGTATTGTCGTAGCGCACCCGATAACCTTGAAAAATTCGCAGGGAACCGTCGTCCATCCGCACGGGAATCGATACAATTAAACTGGATTTGGGGTGTTTCAGCCGTTCAATAGTATCCTCGGAAAGGGACACATATTTTAAGGCTCGTTCTAATCGGCGACTGGCATCGGCAAATAATGAATCAGACATAATAGGAAGGAAGAAGGAAAGCACGACATGGATTTTGACACGGATACACGGATTAATTATTTAGTGTCCGTCAGATTTTGAAGTCAGAGGGAAGAAGGAAGAATAGCTGACATCTTAATTTTAAGTATTTCGGCTGAGCTACTGGTTTTCCTATACATTTTAATTAAATCACAATCCAGGTTGAATTCTGTCAACTGTCAACGGTCAACTGTCCACAAACTTCCTTGTGTCGATCGACAATCTCGCCGTGCCAAGCAGCGATTAAGCAGATACACTTACAATAGAAGGTGATATTTAACCTCAAGCCGCAATTTGAGTTCGCTCGCTCAAATCACAGCCAGCCATCAGGGGAATTAAATTCTGAAATACATCGAGGCTTTAGCTGACGTTAGAAACTGAATTATTATTATGGTTGGACTCCTAGCCGCACTCTCTGCGTCTGCGGCAGGGGGTATGAGAATTGCCCTGCCCCTGCTGTTAATTGGTTTGTTGCGGATTGACAAACTTTGGTCGGAAATACCCTTATTGTCGGGGGTTCCCCCCCAGGTGGCTATCACCATCTTGGTGAGTTGGTCGCTGTTAGAGTTATTTGCTTCTAAAACTTTTGTGGGACAGCGGGTACTGCAAATTGTGCAAATTATTTTCAGCCCCCTTGTAGGAGCAATTATGGGAATTGCGATCGCTCAGGTAAGTTCGATCGATGAAATTATTGCTCACCCTTGGATGCTGTGGATAATTGGTATTGTCGGAGGTTTGTTGGCTTTAGTGCTGCAACTGGTACAAGCAGGATGGTTTTATCGGCTGCGGGGTTTGCCGATTTGGGTGATTTTCCTCCAAGATGTTCTGTCCATTTCCTTGGTTTTGTTTGCCTTTGACGCACCGCGCCAGGGAGGGTTAGTTGCGATGATGCTGCTGTGGCTGGCAATTCGCAGTTCTAAAGAGTGGTATCGCTGGTACAAAAGTCAGGGAATACCGGGCGATAGGGGAAATCCCCGCCGCCGCAAGCGCGATCCTGATTAGTTAGTGATTAGTTACTGGTAATTAGTTATGGGTTATTAGTCATATTGTTTGCGGTTGTTTCGGAATGATTTAACCGCAGAGACCGCAGAGGGCGCTAAGGAAGAGAAGAGACAGATGAATAATTCCGATACCAACGGATTTTATATCATTAGTCATTTGTAACCACAGTCAACAGTCAACAGTCAACTGTCAACTGTCAACTGTCAATTTAAAGCAATCCGATCGAGTGTAGCGGGCCCTGACCCGTAATTAACTCCAGCAATAGTGCCACAAAACCAATCATCGCCACACGACCGTTCCAGACTTCCGCCCCCGTGGTCAAACCCCACTCCCACTGCTCTTGAGGGTACATTTTCACTGTCTTGGAAGGGCGTATAACATCCGAGAATTTAACGCTGGGAGATTCGATCGACTCGATGACTAAATCGGCCAAAGCTTCAATAAACACCGGATGAGTATTCAGGGCGGGCACTCGGTAGAAATTTTTAATCCCCGATTCTTCTGCTAATTCTCGATACTCCATGTCAATTTCTTGCAGAGTCTCGATGTGTTCGGAAACAAAACTAATCGGAACTACCAACAAATCTTGGACTCCATTCTCTGCCAATTCGGTAATGGCGTCTTCGGTGTAAGGCTTGAGCCATTCCACCGGGCCAACCCGACTTTGATAAGCTAGAGTGTGTTCGTTCGATCGGTTCAAATGTTCCATAATCAGACGAGTGCAATCTTCAATCTCGCGCTGATAGGGGTCTCCAGCCTCTTCTACGTAGCTGAGGGGGACGCCGTGGGCGCTGAAAAAGATGTGAACTCGATCGGGATTCGGATTGTGGTCTAGTTCTTGGGCTATCAGTTCCGACATTGCCTGAATGTAGCCTGGCCGCTTATACCAAGAAGGAATCGCGGTATATTCGATATCCTTGAGGGCAGGATCTTTGCCCCACATTTCTTCTAGCTGCCGGAAGCTAGAACCGCTGGTGCTGATGGAAAATTGAGGATACAGCGGCAAGATTGTCAAATGTTCGATGCGATCGCGCTTAATTTTGGCGATCGCCTCTTCGGTAAAAGGATGCCAGTAGCGCATCCCCACGTATACTCGAGCATCTTGTCCCTTGGACTGCAATCGTTCTTGCAGCGAAGCGGCTTGTTCTTCGGTAATCCGCCGCAAAGGAGAGCCGCCCCCGATTTGGCGGTAGTTTTCCTGGGATTTTTGAAAGCGCAGGGTCGAAATCAACCAGGCGAGCGGTTTTTGCATCCACGGAAACGGGATGCGAATGATTTCCGGGTCAGCAAACAAGTTGAACAGGAAAGGACGGACATCCTCGATTTGATCTGGCCCGCCCAAGTTTAATAGCAATACTCCCACACGACCCATAGCGGTTACAGCTCTCCCAATATCTCAGTTCTGTTACTTATCTTTATCATATAACTTAATAATATCTTAAGTCGATAGCAAGGTATACATAATTTTGACTGTGGGAACAATTTTTAGAGATTTAAGTTATCGGTATCAGTGACTGTACGATGCGATCGCGCGTCTGGCTGCTTTGAGCGTAGGCGGCAATGCTCGTTTGACTCAAGTAGCCTGGGAAAATTTTACCGTCAGCGCGGAAACTAAAGTTTTACACCGTTGCTGCGGTAGCGCTCAAACTAAGCAATTTCTGGTGCAATATTTCCAGGATGTCACAGGACTTGACGCTTCGCCATTATCTCTGCAATGGGCAACGAAAAATGTACCATCAGCCAATTATGTAGAAGCTTTTGCTGAGTCGATGCCTTTGGCGGATTGTCAGTTTGACAGAAGTGTACAGCAGCGTTGCGATGCACGAAATGGAACGGGCGCAATTGCGACAAATATTTCAAGAAGTGTAGCGCGCGATCGAGCCCGGTGGTCTATTCATTTTGGTAGATTTTCACTCGCCTACCAATCCGGTATTTTTGCCCGGATTGGCTGTATTTTTGTGGTTGTTTGAGACTGAAACTGCTTGGAAGTCGATCGAAACTGACTTGGAAAGTTTGTTGGCAGAGGTGGGATGGCGATCGTACAATTCCGAAGTAACTCAACAACCCAAATTTTATGCTGGCGGCAGCATTCAAGTAATCCAAGTTCAAAAGTTATTAGTCATATAAATTCCGGTTGCACCGGAATGATGTTGACTGTTGACTGCTGACTGTTGACTGCTGACTGCTGACTGTTGACTGTTGACTGTTGACTGCTGACTGTGAATCGAACAACTGAAAATTGCGCCGAGATAGGTAAGGACTTGTAAAAATCATTCATTAATTGCCCTCGAATTTATTATTCCGATGCAGCCGGAAACGATATCAAAAGTCATTAGTAGACTTGAATGGCAAAAGTCGCCAACTATCTGGAAAAGCATCTGCGTTTACCTACGTTTATCTGCGGTTTCCCTATCAATCAAAAAAAAATGTAATAAGTCTACTAATGACTCATGACTAATAACTAAACAAACTTTTTCGCTTCTGCTAAAGCCGCCTCAAACTTGAGCAATACATCCTTTTCTGTGTGAATAGCTTTCTCTTGTTCCAGCAGCGGGCGGCCAAAGCGAAAAATGCCGTCCTGTTCTACGTGGTCTACATAAGGCAACGTCTCTGGATGTGGCAAAAATTTTCTGCCGATCGTGTACGGCGTGTGGAAAGAAAAACTAAAATCGGGAAACTTGTCGCTCTTGATTTCGAGATAGTAAAGCGAGTAATAATCTTTGGTTTCGGAGTACACACATTCGCGACACTTATTTACAACTTTGCGGTTCTGATAGAAAAAGTCCCACTTGTCCCAATAGTAGCCATCTTTCATCATTTCCTGGTGGTCGTCGCACAGTTCGAGATATAATTTGTCAGAATCCGCCGGACGGTAGAAGTAAAGCATGGCGTAAGGCATTTCAATCAGTAACTTGACTGCTTGATTTTTTCGCTGGTACCATTCCTGCTGGTGAGTTTCGTAGACTTCCTTATATTTATTAATTGCTTTAAAGCTGTTGAGCTGATTTTCTTTAGCCCAGCGCGACGCCCACACTGTCCAGTAAGCTAGCTGGAAGGTTGCTGAAATTTCCGCCGAACCTTGTTCTTTCCAGTCGGCAATGATTTTTTCCCACTCGGAACTAAAAGCTACTCGCGATTCTTCGTTTTCTTCAGGTTTTTCTGTATTGATTGGGGGGGGTATTTGGCGATTATTTTTAATCAGCCCTTTGGGTTCTTTGCGCCAATTATTAATATCGGTTGGCGTTAGACTTAAGATGAATCTTCTGTCGTGAACGGGATATTCTAAATGGATTCCTGATTTGCGGAAAGAGCGGTATTCTAGAACAGGGAGTTTGTCTTGTTCAATCCACTGCTGGCGTTCTGCTGGCGAACACTTGAGCATTGCTTCTAATTCAGCAGGATCGACGGCTAATTCACTTTTGAATGTCTCCCAAAATCTTTCTTGTTCGGCTGGATTTGCTTCCAGCAGGGATACAATTTGGTTGACGAGGTGATCGGTTTTGTCTTGGCAATTGTCGGGAAGTCCTAAGAAGTCGAGGAGTTTGGTCTTGAGTATGCGTCTGGCTGAGATTAGCTCGGCTAACATGAGAAGCTCCAGTAGAGTCATGACTTGCGCCCTTGAATTGGCAAGATTTGCACAAGTCTTATATATCTTAATAGATTCTCCTGGGTTGTCGGCAATTGAAATGTCTGCGCGAGCGAAGCTATCCCCAACGCGCGTGCGTTCGGTGAAGGGTAGGGAATCGCCCAACCTCCGCCTCTATCTAAGCAAAAATACTCAAAACAAGGCCAAAAGACCGATCGACCTTTTGCCCTTTTTGGTTAAAATCGATAATTGCGATCGCGCACCCACAAACTCACAGGCACAGCATGGCCTGTTTTGTCAACCTTTACTTCTACCAAAAAAGATTGTCGCTGGTTCCTTTGAGCTTCGCTAATCTCCTGATTGACTTTTTCCCTTTCATCCTCTGGCATATAATAAGTTTCTAAGCCGTATTCCATCTGCCAACCGTTATATTTGCCCTTAATTGCGATTTGATTGGCGGGCAAATTGGTGGGATTTTCTAGACTGACGCGGACGGGTTTCCAAGCTTGGGGGCGGCCGGGATTAGTCCCGGCTTTTGGCGCTTCTAAGATTACATAAAAACTGGTTTTTGCCTTGACAGTGTTCGTATTTTGTGGACAAACAACTCCGGGCGAACAATATATTTTTTCTTTAGGTAAATCTTTCCAGCCGGGGAGTTTTTGGAGATTTGTGCTAGCAGAAATATCATAGCTCAAAACTTGGTAATATCCGCGCAAAAAGTCGTAAGGGTCTACTGGTACTGTTTGTAGGACAACTGTTTTGCCAGTCATAAAAGTGTAAACTGCGGGAGCGGGTACGGCGGCAATTAGTCCGATTTGCAGGAGCAAAGGAATCCACAGCCGCCACGCGGGAAGGCGTTTTGCTTCCGGGGGAAGCTGAAACACATTTGTTGTATCTGGATTTTTAACTAATAAGTCAATGTTGTTTGTGCTCATGTTAGGTATGGGTTATATTGTTTACTGTTGTTTCGGAATGATTAAACCACAGAGACCGCAGAGGGCGCTGAGTTAGAGAAGAGAGAGATGAATAATTTCTATTCAGCGGGGATTTTTGCGAAGTGGCGCTCGAACCACAAACCCGCAGCAATTACGCCAATTCCGCACAAAACAAAGACAAAAGATTTGAGCAGCAATCCTGTGTTATATTCAAATACTCGGCTGATAATTTGCAGGGTGATTAATACCAGGCCTCCCCAAAAAGTCTTGCGGTTTCCTAACGCTAAACCTTCTCGAATTAAGCCGACAGCGAGCAGAAATGATAAAACATTGAACAGAAAAGTCGCTAATTGAGGAATGGGAGTAAAATTGAGGTGAAAAAGCGGTATTAAGGCGCTGGCGAGGATTAAAATGCCGATCGCACTTGTAGTCAAATCCAGTGCTTTTTGTTTTGGTCGCCGCAGTTCCAAACGTCCCAAGCGCAGCCACTCAAACACAGTGAAACCGCCCAAAACAGCCACATTTGCCAGCAAAACCCAATCGGGCTCAGTTGAGGCAGGATTCGGCGAATTTTGCCACAACCAGTGGAAAGAAAGAACATAAAACAAACCGGCGAGAAACAGCAGTGCTAAACTGCGGGCGGTAGGTTGAAACAGCCTGCTGTTTACCTTCGGCCAGATTGCATCGTCGTATCCCCACAGCAAAGCGGGCGGTAGGGCGCAAAACATTGTCACAGCCCAAGTTTGATTTAACCCTTGGACGATAGAAACTTGTAGGGAAAAAATTATCGCGATCGCACTTATGGCAAAAATAGCACGCGATCGACACCAATAAGCCAGCGGCACAAACATTATACTGGCTGCGATCGGCATTTGCCGCACCAAAACTTCCAGCCAAGAAAACTCGACTTTGGAAGACCAATCTAACACGGCAATCCAATAGCCTAAACCAACTAAAAGTGCGGACAAAACCCCCAAGGAAGTCAACCGCAAACTGTAAGCCATTCCGAGCACGCCGATTCCCCAAGTGAGGTAAAGTCCGTAGGAAGAACCGCCAATGTGAAACATTTGTGCCATCAATGCCATATTTGCTCCTAAAATCAGAGCTCCTAACAGCAACAATCCTTCACCCAGGAGTTTGTTTCGCCCTATTGTTAGGGGCAAATTGAGATTGGAGTTTTGGCTTCGGGATGGGGGAATGCGCCACAGATAGAAACCCGCCACATTGACTGCTACGAAAAGACTTAGCAGCAGCGCAACTCTCGCTTCTCGCGACCAAACTTGCCAGTTTGCGGCTACAAAGGTGATGACTCCTATACCGAGGAGAATGCCGCCGAGACTGATGAGAATGCTGAGGAAGCGGTTGCGGGAGGCGGTTTCGAGTGTGTTGAATTGGTAGCGTTCGGAAAGTTGTTGGTACAATGAAGTATCGATGAGTCCTTCTGCTTGCCAGAGTTTGGCTTGATCTCGCAACTCCCGTCGAAATTTATCTGAAATCATTTTTAATATTCCAGAGGATTTGAACTGTGATAGCTATTAATATGTCACTTGTGGGTTGATTGTCGATGGAGGCTGGGACACCTGCTGAACTTGCACAAAAGTCTTTTTTGGGTTTTGATGTTAGTTGCAATCCCTAATAGGGGTTTAGTTTGATTGTGGCTGCGGGGCATAAAATATGCGTGGAATATGCCGAATGAGTTTCAATCCCTGATAGGGATTTAGGTTGATTGCGGCCTGCTGGACAAGTTAGAATTTGTCAAGTGGACAACTGGACAAGTAGATAAATGACAGAATTACACTCGGTAGTGTCTTTGCTCGATCGATACAATCTGAAGAGCAAGCAAGCTATATTTAGATAACCATCTTAATTACTTTAATGTAAATCATTCGCAAGCAATTGATAATTCAAAATTAATTCATCAAAAGTTAAAGCAACATATTCTGCCTGCTCTTTTTGAGAAGCTTCTGGCCAGTATTTAGTTATTTCGGATTCACCCAGCGATTGATTGTACATTAGTTTTTTTGGTAGATATCCTATTTGCGGATAATCACGGTCTGGTACCCAGCTTTGCAAAGTAGTTTTGACATACTCTTCAAATTTAATATATAAGTCTCGATCAGTAGCATTTTCTCGTTTGATAGAAGTTAATACATCATTAATTCTCATTGCAATTTCTTTGTCAGTATTCAGCCAATCCTCCAGATATATTCCCCATTGCAAAACCTTAGATATATATCCTACTATTTGAATAACTGGTGTTAATGGTGGTGGAGAAACAGGCTGGACTTTTTCTATTGTGGTCTCTATAAATTCAGTGGCTGATAGTGCTTCTCTTACTTTGTAATACTCACTTTTTTCTATTTTTTTACTCCTTGTATAATTATCTATTATGTCATTAGAAGTATTTACATCCGAAAATCCATAAGCAACTGTAGGAAATGTAAGAATGAGACAAAGCACAGCAATTAATAGTTTGTACACCATTATTTTTATCCTCTAATAATAATTTTCATTTCTTCGTTTCAATCCCTGATAGGGATTTAGGTTGATTGCAACTGTCTGCGTCTGGGATCGTATATTTCATACACCAGTTTCAATCCCTGATAGGGAGTTAGGTTAGTTAATTGCAACAAAGCGCCCGTAAAGGCGCTCTCTGTAAGAGTTCACGTTTCAATCCCTGATAGGGAGTTAGGTTAATTGCAACAGTTGGTTTCTGACACTCTTACTGTATTTAGTTTTCAAGGTTCGTTTGCGTCTGTACTAAAAGTACCTTTTCAATACCGACCTGTCAAGAGGCAAAATTTTCAACAAACCTCAAAACCTTTGACAGCAAGCAATACAGCATTTGCGTCTGATTTTTCATAAAGTGCCTTAAACCCATACTACGCAACTGATACAGCCGAAAAAAATTACCCCCTCAAAAAAACACCTACCATAGGCGCAAATTTTATCCTTCAACCCGATTCAAATTCCAGTCGTAAGGCAAAAAAACGATCGCCCATCCATCACCCACAGCCGCCTCCGACCCCAAATAACCACCCACATAGTCAGCCACCGAACCCGCCGCCTTTACAAAATCCTCGCCGTACCACTTAAAAATCTTGCTCAAATAAAGCGTCTTTTTCTGGGCATCATATCGCACCTTATCAGGATTGTGAATAAAACGGCTGGCATCCGCTTCTAGTTGAGTCCGTACCGACTCGGGGAAATAAGCCCCGCGGCGCAGCAGCGGGCACCCGACAGAAGCGCAAACTAATGCAAAATGGATGCGCGGTTCGGCAAATTCCGGCCGCAAAATTGCGTGTTCAATTTGATTGAGACTGTACTTTTTGCCGCCAATAATCGAATTTGAACGAGTGAAAAAATCCAAAAAACTCAGCCAGTTGGGAATTCCCAAAACTTTGGGACGAATCGACGCGATCGGATATACTTCCAGAACTTGAGAAATTGCGATCGCATTGTACGCATTCAGCCACAACGCCAGCCGCGCATCCGCATCACTACAATCCGCCAAATTTAAATCGGCCAAACTTTCCAGCCACGCCCTCAAAACATCCGCCCCTTCAGCTTTCCAGCCCCGATAATTGACGCGGCCGAAATCGTCAACGTAGCGTTGCAGCAACTCGTCCCAAATCCTAAAGTCGATCGTAGCGATCATTTATTACTATCCCTATGATAAGGCGGGCATTGCTTTAACTTCTGCTTCTATTTAATACTACTGTCAACCGAAACAACACCTGCAACGGTAGTATTTTTTAGATTAGCCCCTTTAAACGGGCTCTGGATTAAATTAACTTAAGTCAAATTAGCGCCTTGTAAATTAGCTTGCCACAAAGAAGCCCCCCTCAAATTTGCCCCCGATAAATTAGCTTCCCTAAAATTTGCTTCTCTCAAATCTGCCCCTTGCAAATGGGCATTTGCTAAACTCGCGTGCGGCAGGGAATGCCGATAAAATCGCTGCCCGGACACTGGTTAGTTTACCGCAACTAATTGACGTGCTGGGGGTTAGGTGCAATCACCGGTGTAGCCAACCCGAAAATCATTCCCCATGAAACTGCTCGCAAAGTTACAGATTTCCTGCTCTTTACATTCTACAATCTTAAAAGATTCTTAATTTCAATTTCAACGGGGATCGGTTTCTTCCGGCACAACACCAATCCCACTTTGATCTGCAATTTTTTAATTTCCCCTTACCTTCCTAACACACTATGAGCGATCGCACCGACTTTTTCGATAAACTGTTAGCGGCTGTTGAAAAAAATCAAAGTTTGCTGTATTTAGCCCTCGATCCAGACCCGGAAACCTTGGCCCCGCTGGTTTCGATGACTGGGGAGGAAACTCAAAGTTTTGTAACTGATTTGTTGGCAAAGCTAAAAAGTGCGATCGACCAAACAGCAGATTTAATTTGTGCTTGCAAAATCACCCTCGGTTTTTACCAATCTCTCGGTATTCCCGGTTGGGCATTGCTGCAAGAAATTTTAACAATTATTCCCCCTCACCTGCCAGTAATTTTAGATGCCAAACACTGCGATTTAAATACCAGCACAGTGTTTGCCAAAATTGTATTTCAAGACTGGCAAGTTGACGCTATTACTTTAAGTCCCTATGCCGGATTCGACCAAGTAGCGCCTTTTTTGTTATACGCCGGAAAAACTGTTTTTGTACTCTGTGGCACCGCCAACCCCTCAGCCGAGGCTGTGCAAGAATACCCGACGCCAGAAAACCCTTTGTACTTGCAATTAGTCCGACTCTCTCAAACTTGGGGAACTCCCGAAAAACTCGGTTTAGAAGTAGGACTAATGCCGGATATGTTGGCGCGCATCCGCCAAGCTGCTCCTGAACGCCTAATTTTAGTGGAAGGAGACATCGCCGAAGAAATTGACCTCGCAGAAGGAAACGACCTCGCACAACTGCTGGCGGCCGGTTTAAGCAAGAATGGTGAAGGTTTATTGCTGCCAGTCCCCCCGAGTTTATTAGCGCAGAAAGAGCCGCGCCGAGAAATTGAGAAATTGCGGGATAATATTAATCAACAGAGGCTAAAGGCGATCGAAGGTAGCCCCACTTGCGAACTGTGGCTGCCGGATGTTTGCTTTTTGCAACAGGAACCTCACCGCGATTTAATCTTGCAACTTTATGACATCGGCTGCGTAGTTTTTGGCGACCACGTACAAGCATCGGGCGCTGTATTTCCATATTACATCGACTTGCGGAAAATTATCTCAATTCCGCAAATTTTCCATCAAATTGTCAGCGCTTATGCAGACATTCTCAAGGATTTAAAATTCGATCGCATTGCGGGAATTCCCTACGGTTCTTTACCCACAGCAACCGGTTTAGCATTGCGGATGGAACGCCCGATGATTTTCCCGCGCAAGGAGGTGAAAACTTACGGTGCCGGCAAATTGATTGAGGGGCATTTTCAGGCAGGAGAAACGATTGTCGTAGTCGATGATATTTTGATTAGTGGCAAAAGCGTGATGGAAGGCGCGGGCAAGTTAAAATCGGCGGGGTTGAATGTGGAAGATATTGTAGTATTAATCGACCACGAACAGGGAGTTAAAGATAAATTGCAGGCTAATGGTTATCGCGCACATTCTGTGTTAGCGCTTTCGGAAATGGCTGAGATTTTGTATCAAGCAAATCGAATTGATACCGAGCAATTCAATCTTTTGAAACCGGAACATTAAACCCCAATTCCTGTAGGGGCGGGTTTTACCAACCATCTACGCCAAAAATTAATAATCTCATAAACCCGCCCCCACCAAGCTGTAAACCTTAATGTACATTTGGCTTGTTTTAATGGAGGCAGAGCCTCCTGAAAGGCGTTACCAGGCATAGCCAGCCTGGGAACGAGTAAGAATTAATTGTCTCGTTTTCTAGTTACCAGGCTCTGCCTGGTAATTAATATCCGGAGGCTCTGCCTCCAACTTGATGTCTCGTTTGGCTTGTTTTAATGGAGGCAGAGCCTCCTGAAATGCGTTCCCAGGCTCTGCCTGGGAACGAGTAAAGGTAAATAGATCAACCTTGCAAAACTTCAATTAAAGCATCGCCCATTGCCCGACAGCCGACGAGTTTCATGCCTTCCGACATGATATCACCAGTGCGATAACCTCGATCCAAAACTTCGACCACTGCTTGCTCAATTTTATTAGCAGCTTCCGGCTGATTTAAGGCGTAACGTAGCATCATTGCCGCACTCAAAACTTGGGCGATGGGATTTGCTTTATCTTGTCCGGCGATGTCGGGTGCGGAACCGTGCACGGGTTCAAAAACTCCCGGCCCGCTTGCTCCCAAACTAGCAGAAGGAAGCATCCCAATGCTACCAGTTAGCATCGCCGCCGCATCGGAAAGAATGTCGCCGAATAAATTGCCGGTGACAATTGTATCGAACTGTTTCGGCCAGCGAATTAACTGCATGGCTGCGTTGTCAACGTAGAGGTGAGAAAGTTCGACATCAGGGTATTCTGAAGAAAGGGCAATAATACGATCGCGCCACAGTTGCGAAACATCCAAAACATTAGCTTTATCAACAGAACACAGCCTTTTCCCGCGCTTCCTGGCCGTCTCAAAAGCGACTCGCCCGATTCTGTCAATTTCCGACTCGGTGTAAGCCATCGTATTGACGCCGCGTTTTTCGCCTGTTTCCGTCTCAAAAATACCTTTCGGTTTGCCGAAATAAATGCCGCCTGTGAGTTCGCGGATGACCATAATATCCACGCCTTCGACAACTTCCCGTTTCAAACTAGAAGCATCAACCAATTGCGGTAAAATAGTCGCAGGACGCAAATTTGCAAACAATCCCAATCCGGCGCGCAGTCCTAATAATCCCGTTTCCGGGCGCTGTTCGCGGGGCAAATTATCCCACTTGTAACCGCCAATTGCTGCTAACAATACTGCATCGCAGTTGCGGCATTTTTCCAGTGTTTCTTCGGGTAGCGGATTGCCTGTTGCATCAATAGCAGCGCCGCCCATTAAAGCTTCTTGAAATTCAAAGCCGATGTCCAATTGTTGACCGACAAGTTTCAGGACATCTACCGCCACAGCGATAATTTCAGGGCCGATGCCGTCTCCTGGTAAAAGAGTGATGCGGTAGTTTTGAGTCATATCTACTAAGTTGAGAAATTTTTGCGAGCTTATCATTGTATCAGGACAAGTCAGCTAAAAATTCATTCTCGATCTCTTAGTCCGCAGAGGCAGACTTCGTTTGACTCTTAAGCGGTTTCAACCGCCGATTGATCAAGACGATAAGTTAATCTATAACTAACAATAGTTCGATCGCACGCACGTACAAAAACATCGGCAAGGAGTCGCGGAGTGGCAGAGGGCGAAGGCATACCAACATCAGCACAGATTGATTCTCGGGACTATTCTTGGGCCTTTTGGCCGGTCGTCCCCCTCTATCCCTACAGCAAGCGGCGCACCATCCGCAAGGAAATAGTTAAAGATACAATCTGGACTTTTGACCAGCTACAAGGCATTTTCTACGTAGTCGTCCCGATTCGGATGACTGTAATTAAACTAGAACCCGAAGGCCTTCTCGTCTACGCCCCCGTTGCACCGACTCCTGAGTGCATCCGCTTGGTAAAAGAGTTAGTAGCAGAGCACGGCGAGGTGAAGTACATCCTGCTGACAACGGTTTCGGGGATCGAACACAAAGTTTTTGTCGGCCCCTTTGCGAGGTGTTTTCCCGAAGCGCAGGTGTTTGTCGCCCCGCAGCAGTGGAGTTTCCCCGTGAATTTGCCGCTGAGTTGGCTGGGTATACCCGCCAAACGCACCTCTGTACTGCCCTTTGACAGCAGCAACACGCCCTTAGCCGATCAATTTGATTGGGCAATTCTCGGCCCCCTCGACCTCGGTTTGGGCAGATTTGCGGAAGTTGCGTTATTTCACAGGCGATCGCGCACGCTGATGTTAACAGATTCCATAGTTTCGATTCCCGAAAATCCGCCCGCGATCGTCCAACTCGACTCGTACCCGCTGCTATTTCACGCCAAAGACAGCGCCTTGGACACGGTGGCAGACACCCACGAAAATCGGCGCAAAGGGTGGCAGAGAATCGCCTTATTTGCCATGTATTTTACGCCTAGCGTGCTGGAAGTGCCGCGGTGGTCGGAGGTATTTGCCAGCGCGCGCCAAGCGCCAGAACGCTCTAGGAAAGCTTATTTCGGGTTGTATCCGTTCAAGTGGAAAACACATTGGGAGCGATCGTTTGAGGCTTTGCGGGGAGGAGGGCGGTTGTTTGTCGCGCCGATTTTGCAGACTTTGATTCTCAACCGCGCGCCGAGGGAAACTCTCGATTGGGTGGATAAAGTGGCGAGTTGGGACTTTGAAAAAATTGTACCTTGTCACTTCGATAGTACGATCGACTCCCGGCCCCGTGAATTTCGGCAAGCATTCTCGTTTCTGGAAAAACACTCGCCTGTTAATTCCTTACCTGAAGACGATTTTAAATTGCTCAGGCAGATTGATGCGGGTTTGAATAAAATTGGTGTTGTGCCACCGGCTAAAGAAAAGGTTTAATCATTTGAGTTCACAATCTTTTCGATTTCCACTAACCCCCAGATCCCCCCTAACCCCCCTTAACAAGGGGGGGACTAGAGTCTTCAAAGTCCCCCGGGAGGGGGATTTAGGGGGATCGAGACTTGGATATAAACGAGAGGAATAGAGGGTTTTAGTCTTAAGTTGAGACCTTTGAACACTGCCCTGGCCCTACTAAATCAATTTACGAATTTCTTAACTTAAACTCATCAAACTTCACCACTTCCGACTCCGGTTTCCGCGTATCAAAATAGTAGCTACTCACAACACCACTACCCGTATCAAAAATAGTAAAAGCCGTAATATCATTGCTATCAATATACGGCAGCGGCCGCCCGTCTTCTCCCAACAAAGGCGCAACAGTCGGCACCACAGGTTCCAATCCGTTCGGGTCTCCAATAGCGCTGTAATCTTCCCGATATGCCGGCGGCACAAATCGGCGCTTTTCCCCCGCAAAAGCACCGTAACTGTTACCAACATTAGAAGTCTCCAAAAAGTGCATTCCGCTGGAACTGATAAATCGATTCCACAAGTGCGAATGTCCGTAAAATACCAACTGCACTCCCGCTGTTTCTAGCAGTGGCACTACATCCCGAATCAGATAATCTTGCTGTTTGGGATACTCGTAACGCACCATTTTAATCTCGCCATTCTCAGCGCGATCGACTATTTGCACTGGGTCAGTATAAGCAGGTACAATATTGTCGCCCAGAGAATGTGGCGGGTGGTGAAACATCACAATTTTATATTTTGCCTGCTGGAATTCCGCACTTTTTAACTCTTTTTGGAGCCAAGTATATTGAGCGCTGCCCTTGACAATCGGCTCAAAAATATGCTGTCCGTATCCCCATTTTTCGGGATTATTAAAATCTTCGTCCCGTTCGCGATACCTGCCTCTCGCACCCGGATCTAAATTCGGAGTCCGCCAAATATTCGTAACATACAAAGTAACTAGCCGCACGTCGCCAAAAGTCACAGCATAGTAATTTTTGCCTCCCGGTAAATTGAAAATCTCGTCATAGGTATCGCTATTAAAAGTATTGTTTTTTAGCCATATTTCCCGCACTGAAGAGTCATTATTAGGATTCAAAGAGGCAGCACGTTGAGCGTATATTTTCTCGGCAGCAGCGCGGGGAAAAGAATCACTAAATTGGTCAGCGAGGGTGCTGTTGGTTGCCAACCTGCCCATGATTTCGTGATTGCCAATGGCGGGGAATAAAGGCGCGTGTTGGATTAGTTCGCCGCCGCTGTAAACGGTTTTGATGCCGTTTTTGTCGAGTTCGGAAAATGCGCGACCTTGCAGAGCGGGAAAAAAGGCGCGGCCTCGGTAGTCGTCAAACCATTCAGAAGCGCGATCGGGTATATTAATTAAATCTCCTGCCATAAAAACAGCGTCAACTCTGCCAATTGTTTCGGCTACTTTCTGGAGATTTGCTGCTGTCATAGGCATCAATTGATGGTCGGAAGTGAGGAGGATTTTGAGCGCAATTCCTGCAGCAGGTGTCGGAGAAAGAGTGAAAACTTTGCTGCTGACAGATGCGCCGTCTTTCCTTTCGCTGGTGACTCGATAAGGAATGCGAACAGCGGGCATTAAATTGGCGACTTCTGCTTCGTGGCGCCAGATTTCGCGGACAATTGGATTACTTTCAATTATGCTTTGTTTGATTTCATCGGAAATGTGAGAGTCTTTGTCTTCGCGAGTGCGGCTCAGCTTCGTAGTATTTGCAGCCGCAGTTTCATTCAAATTTTCGCCGTAAGCAACCGTGTTGCGAGTACCGGCAAACTCGGTAAACCAGACAACTCGCACCGAGTTTGCTGTTGGAAGTTGCAGAAACGGATCGGTTAAAAGCTGAGGTTGATTAAGGTAAGATTGCATCATGAAACCTAGCAGTAGGACAATCAAAATCAAAACAGCAAAAAACCAGGGATTGCGGGGCAAATCTCTAGAATTTTTTAATTGATCGGGCAATGGTGTCAACATTAGTCATTAGTTATTAGTCATTAGTCTGAAGAAAAAACAGCCATCTATTTTACATTCTCGACTGGGAATTTTAAACTACCAAGGTTATCAAAAAGTTAAGAAATTAGTAAAATATCTCACATCTAACAAACTTCAACCATTTTTTCACATCTTCTTATCTCTCAATTCTCTTTCTCTGCGCCCTCTGCGCCCTCTGCGGTTCATTAAAAAAAATCTTTGTCAAAAATGCTTGAGACTTGCGATATAACATTCTTAACACCCTTCCTTCAATCTAAAATCTAAAATCTAAAATCCCATGACTCGCCACCTTCTCAAGGCTAACTGCAAAACCGTACACTTGGGCGGTTTTTCTCCGAATATCGAACCTGCTTTAAGGGTGGATTCCGGCGATCGCATCGACATCGAAACCTATTCAGGATATTATGTTGCTGACAAAGCGCCACCGGAATTTCTCACCCCCGAATTTTTAGATATTTGTCAGAATTTGCCTCCCCACCGCAAAGTTGGCCCCGGGCCCCACTTGTTGACAGGCCCGATTTATGTTAACAATGCCGAACCGGGAGACGTTTTAGAAATCCACATTGAGGATGTTTACCCAAGTTTACCAGTCGGATTTAATGCAATTCGCGCCGGGTGGGGAGCTTTACCGGAGTATTTCTCCGAACCTAAATTGCGGTTTATTCGGCTAGATTTAGAGCAAAAAATTGCTGAATTTCCCGCAGGTAGCGGCATTCGGATTCCCCTGCATCCTTTTTTTGGCATTATCGGCGTTGCCAATGCCGAAATCAACCGTTCTTCTATTCCTCCAGAGCGCTACGGCGGCAACATGGACAATCAGGAACTCCAAGCAGGAACGCGGTTATTTTTACCTGTTTTTCTGCGTGGCGGTTTACTGTCCATCGGCGACGGACATTCGGCACAAGGAGACGGTGAAGTTGACGGTACTGCCATTGAAACTTCGATGAAGGGAACTATTCAAATCATCTTACGCAAGGATTTTATTCTGATATTTCCGTTTGCAGAAACGCCCACTCATATTGTGATTATGGGATTCGGTCGAACATTAGATGAAGCGTTTGAGATGGCGGTAAAACAGACGATTTATTGGCTGCAAACTTTTGCGGGTTTCAAAGAAGAAGATGCTTATGTTTTGTGTTCCATTGCCGTAAATTTTCGGATTACGCAGGCTGTCAACAATCCTCAGAAAGGAGTTCACGGAATGATGCCCAAGTGTATTTTGCCGGAGATAAAAATTATTGGCCACCGAGTTTGATGTAGTATGATAACACGCGATCGACAAAAAACTTAAGATCGCGATCGCACAAACGACACAAATTTGTCACTGCTGTGGTCGATCGGGATCGCGATTCTGTTGACAATTAAGCTTAAAATGGGATAATAAGTTACCAGTTCTACCTAAATCGAACTCAACATGAAAAACCAGACTGACGATGTTGCCAAAAAAGATTTAGTCGATCGAGCTTTTGGGAGTGCAGAAATACCAGATCCGACAGCGTGGGTGCACGAACATTATTTTCTGGCTAATTTCGCTCATACTCTGGCCCACATCCAAGAACATATGTCTGAAGACAGTTGCGAAATCGGCGAGAATGGTGATTCTAGCGAGGAAATATTATCGATCGATGCCAAAATTAGAGATATGTTGAGAGCTACTTTTAGCGACGACGGCTGGCAGTATGTCGAAAGTTTATTGTGAGTTTGGTACAAAGCCTAAGTATTTGTACCTTCATAAGTTGAGCTCGTAAATGATACCACTTTCACAAAAGAATGCAACTGTAGGCGGGTGATCTAAACCCTTAGATCATTCGTTATCCCCACTTTTTTAATCTCAAATATCACATCTCAAATAATATCACTTTCCTCCCCCAAGACAGACTCGCAAATCAGAGTGGCTGCGTGCATTTCCACTACAATTTGATGTAAATTTGACGTATTGTGATGTAGGATACTTTAGATGGGGGGGAAATTACTGTCGCTAGGAATGTCGATCGATCGCAAAAACGCCGCACTTTCTTCTGGCAAAGCAGTATTGATAAACATCCCGCTGCCCAACTCAAACCCAGCTTGCTTGGTGACTCTGGGAATAATTGCGATATACCAGTGAAAGTATTTTGTTGCCCGTTGGGCGATCGGCACCGATCGAATATTATAGTTGTAATCGGGATTGTTCAATCCGTAATAAAACTTAGCCAGTACAGTTTTAAAAGTATCAGCAAGATCCGTAATTTCCGCATCAGTAATTTCATCAAACGAAGAGGAATGCCGGCGCGGAAAAATCCAAGTGTGAAACGGTGAAAGTGCAGCGTAAGGGATAAAAGCCACAAAATGTTCACTCTCACAAATCACTCTTTCCTTCGCCGCTAATTCATCTTCCAAAGTGCGGCAAAACAGACATTCTCCCGTGTCATCAAAATATCTAATAGCTTCGTCGATGCGGCTGCGAAATTGGCTGGGTACCACGGGTGTCGCTGCTATCTGCGAGTGGGGGTGTTCCAGAGAAGTTCCGGCAGTTTCCCCGTGATTTTTGAAGATAATAATTGTTTCAATGTGGGGATTTTTTCTAATTTCTACATAGCGCTGGCGGTATACTAAAAGTATGTTTGCAACTTCTTCCACACTCAACAAAGCTGTCGTCAAATCGTGTCGCGGGTGTTCGACAATTACTTCGTGCACGCCGATTCCCGCCATCGTGCGGTGAATTCCCGATGATATCCTCATCCATTCTGCTGTCGGGGAGAGGGCGGGATATTTGTTATAAATTGCCCTGACTTTCCAGCCAGCGCGATCGCCCAAACGGCAAGTTTCTAAGGTTGCGTCTTCCTCATTCCCCACGCAAAACGGGCAATCGGCACGGTGCGGTGGCACTACTGTTTCGCACTTTTTTTTGTTAGCGAATTGATCCGGTCTTGTCGCCCGTTCGGTGGCGATGATTACCCAATCTCTGGTAATTAGATTTTGTCTAAGTTCAGACATTTTCTTACCTTCAGTTTCCGGGTTGAGTCGTTTTTTATCTTAAAATAAGGGTCGGCCTGGTGTCACGACAAGCTATAAATATTTAACAAATCTTGACTTCAATATGTCTGTAAATCTGACGGTATGCGATCTGCAAATTCAAAATAAACACGATCTGACTTACGCACGGGTGGTCAGAAACCGGGTTTTTACGATAATACTGCATTACAGTCGCAGAAACCCAAAAAAACCCGGTTTCTTGAATTTTGATTCGTAAATCGCATACATTATACATTGAAATACGACTGGAGATATCGGAGGTGGATAAATATGGATAAGTACATCAAGTTATTACAACATTTTGCAGGCAGTAAAATCAGCGCTGATGAATTGGAATAGCGGTTTATACAACTGTTTAAGAGTGACAATAATCTCCAGTCTGCGGGAAGAAAATTTCAAATTTTATACAAGTTGTTTGCCGAGGTTGATGCTTATTGTAGCGCTCCTGATTTGATAGAAGACCCTCGATTTGATATTGGTGAAGCTCAATTGGAAGTATCGGCCCGGGAGACGCTGGATAAGTTTTTAAAGTTAACAACAGTTTTAACAAGTGAACAATAAGGGCGATAGCATCTCCCGCGGGGCTAAAACTGACACTATTTACCCAGTCATTATGTCCCTCGAAAGTCACCAAGCACTTACCCTGCAAGTTCCACAACTTTGTGCTAGGGTCAATGGATAGTGAAATAGCTGCTATTATGATGTTCGATCGCACTTCCTCAATTCCTTTGATTCAGGCAACAGGAATTACTGAAATAGACTCAATTTTGCGCCACATTGTGCAGCAAGTGAAACTGGGGCTACCCGATCGGATTAGGGGCTGCTATCTAGTGGGCAGTTATGCGGTGGGCGAGGCAATTGCAACGAGCGACCTAGATATAATAGCGGTTTGCAAAGGCAGCCCCAGTGCTGCCGAGAAACAGCAATTGACCTCAATTATAGCCGCCGAGTGCCAAAGGCTGAACTCACTCGATTTTGATGTGAAACTGGTCGGTGAAACCCATTTATTGTCAACCGGCAGCGTGCGGTTTCATAGGGATAGTTTGCTGCTGTCTGGGGAAGATATTCGTGCACAGGTGCCTCCGAAACCTGTGGCCGAGCATATTCGAGATAGTTTGTATGCCCAATACGATTTATTTGCGCGAGTCCGTCCTCACCTCCAGGTGTTAACGGTTCCGCTGACTTATCCCGATCCTCAAGGACAGTTTTATGGATACAATAGGCGCTTTTTGCGAACAATTGATGGAGTTAGCCATCCAGGAATCAAGGATCTGGCATTGATTGTCTTTGGCGCAGCATCGGCCTTGACGCTGCTCAAAGCAGGTGAGTATACGGGAAGGGGCAGAAAGAGCGAGATTGCCCGCCAGTACCGCGATTGGATTGGCGATGACTGGACACCTTTGGTGGAGAAAGTGGATCTGCTGTGCCGCCAGCAATGGGCATATTTGATTCCCTCAGATATGGAACAACAACAGCAGTTAAGTATGCTTTGCGAACAAACGTTGGGATTTGAAAATCATTTCCTGGACGAATACAAATTTTACTTGATGGCACAGATGCCCCAAGCCGAACCCTTTTTTCAACTTCGATATGTGCAGCGCCTAGGGCAACTCATCTATGCCGATCGGGCAATCACCGATCTCCTCAAAACATTTGAACACAGCGACAATGCTGACATTCGCAAGGCTGCAACTGAAGCGTTACAACATTACTAAGTTGTATAAAATACTCAAAAGGCAGCTTTCTTTTGCCCGTCCGTGCGATCGTACAAGAACTAAAAATGGAATTCACGATCGCACTCTTATCGATCCTGTTTAAGCCAACTGCAACTGCACATTCTGCAACTTGCAAATAGCTTTCAACACTTGCGCCAACAAGAGCGATCGCTCTTTGTCCATCAAATTCAATTCCGGTAAAATCTGATAAGTACAAGGATTTCCCCGCGTCACCCGCACAAACCGATAACTTTCGCCATTCGTCGTCAATCCCCAAACAGACGAATGCTGCTGCAAACTTTTATAAGCATAAGTCAGCAATTGCGGCAAACCAGTCAAAGGTGCGATCGCACTATTTTTCGCCTCGACTACCAAAATCCAAAACTGTGCCGCCGCGAGTTCTGAATCCGGCTGATTTACCGCTAAAACATCCAACCGCCCTTTAATTAAAGTATCCGCATCCTCAACCTCGATCGGGATGCTATCTTCCATTGTCAGCACGATCGGAATATCAAAAAATGCTGCTAATCTCATTAACGGTGAAAGCACTAAAAACTTAACCAGTTTTGCAGAAACTTTCCCTGCTTCTAGATGACGCCAAAAGTGATTACCGATTAGCAATAATTCCTGCTGTTCAAAATCCGTCAGAGGTTCCAGAGAGAAAAAATCAGTAAAACCTCCTCCTGTTTGTCTTTCCAATTTGAAAAGGCGGCGAACGTCGTTTAGAGAAAGTTGGCTTGCTTCTAAATTTTGCGTCATAGCTTTCATTTAATTAAATTTTAATAACTACCTAATTATAGCTGATATAATTTACACAAAAGTACAATTTCACAAGTTTTAGCACAATTATTACTAATAATAATTGTGCCTTAAATAGGCTAAAAAATCCTCCTCATCTGCATTAATCGGCATTCATGGGCGAGCAAAAAAAGAACAACCACTCAACCTATTACAAAATTTCCCAAAGTCTTAAGGAAAATAAACATACTTCGGCCCCAACTTATGCAAACAATAGTTACAAAGACTAACCGAAGTTAAAGTTAAAAGCAATGTCACAAGATACCATCGAATCAATTCTGCAAGAAAAACGGCTATTTCAGCCGCCCGCTGAATTCTCCGAAAAAGCTCACATCAAAAGCCTAGAAGAGTACCAAGCCCTCTACGACAAAGCCAAAGCTGACCCCCAAGCATTCTGGGCAGAACTCGCGGCCCAAGAATTGCACTGGTTCCAAAACTGGGATACTGTGCTCGACTGGCAGCCGCCTTTTGCTAAATGGTTTGTCAACGGTAAAATTAATATTTCTTACAATTGTCTCGATCGCCACTTAACCACTTGGCGCAAAAATAAAGCCGCCCTGATTTGGGAAGGCGAACCCGGAGACTCCCGCACCCTCACCTACGCGCAACTCCACCGCGAAGTCTGCCAAATGGCGAACGTCATCAAAGAATTGGGAGTTCAAAAGGGCGATCGCGTCGGCATTTATATGCCCATGATTCCCGAAGCTGCGATCGCCATGCTAGCCTGCGCGAGAATCGGTGCAGTACACAGCGTTGTTTTTGGCGGTTTTAGTGCAGAAGCTTTGCGCGATCGGCTTAACGACGGCCAAGCAAAACTCGTGATCACCGCTGACGGTGGCTTCCGCAAAGATACCGCCGTCGGCCTCAAAACACAAGTAGACAAAGCACTAGCAAATAATGCCGTACCCAGCGTTACTAACGTTCTGGTAGTTCAGCGCACCAAGCAGCAAATTGATATGGAACCAGGGCGCGATCTTTGGTGGCACGACTTGCAAAAAGACGCATCCGCTGACTGCCCCGCCGAACCAATGGACAGCGAAGATATGCTGTTCGTACTCTACACTTCCGGAAGTACCGGCAAACCGAAAGGAGTCGTCCACACCACAGGTGGCTACAACCTTTACACCCACATGACCACCAAGTGGATCTTCGACCTTCAAGATACCGATGTCTACTGGTGCACCGCAGACGTAGGCTGGATTACAGGCCACAGTTACATAGTCTACGGCCCGCTTTCCAACGGCGCGACCACAATCATGTACGAAGGTGCGCCCCGCCCATCCAACCCAGGCTGTTTTTGGGATGTGATCGAAAAATACGGCGTCACCGTTTTCTACACTGCACCCACGGCGATCAGAACATTCATGAAAATGGGCGAACACTTGCCCAACGCGCGCAATTTGTCCTCTTTGCGATTGTTAGGAACCGTCGGCGAACCGATCAATCCCGAAGCTTGGATGTGGTATCAGCGCGTAATTGGCAACTCGAATTGTCCCATCGTCGATACTTGGTGGCAAACAGAAACCGGGGGAATTATGATTACCGCTTTGCCAGGTGCAATTCCTACAAAACCCGGTTCTGCAACCCTACCGTTCCCCGGAATTGTGGTCGATGTTGTTGACCAAGAGGGCGAACCAGTAACTAACGAAAGCGGCGGTTATTTAGTGGTGAAACATCCTTGGCCGGGAATGATGCGGACGCTTTACAACGATCCCGATCGCTTCCGCCGCACCTATTGGGAATATTTGCACCCGAAAGATGGCGAATTCGTGTACTTTGCAGGGGACGGCGCGCACAAGGACAAAGACGGTTATTTCTGGGTAATGGGCCGCGTTGACGATGTAATTAATGTGGCCGGACACCGACTCGGCACGATGGAAGTCGAGTCAGCTTTGGTATCGCATCCAGCGGTGGCGGAAGCTGCGGTTGTTGGTAAACCGGATGAGATTAAAGGTGAGGATATTGTGGCTTTTGTCACGCTGGACAACTCGCAGCAACCTAGCGATGAATTGGCTAAGGAGTTGAAGCAGCACGTTGTTAAGGAAATTGGGGCGATCGCCCGTCCCGGCGAAATTCGATTTACCGATGCTTTGCCGAAAACGCGAAGCGGCAAAATTATGCGGCGTTTGCTGCGTTCTTTAGCTGCGGGAGAAGAGGTTTCTGGAGATACTTCGACTTTGGAAGACCGGACGGTTTTGGATAAGTTGCGGGGTGGTTCGTAGGGGTATTTTGTAAGTGCAGATATAGGCAGATAAACACAGATGAACGCTGATGTAATTTTATCGGCGTTCATCTAGGGTTTTAGATAATTGTTGAGTCGTTTATTTGCCGCGCCACAGATGAACGGCATCGGCGTTAATTTCAGACCTTACCTGTAGCCAATCCTCCAGCAAGTAGTCATCATCAACTGCTTGCTTGTGCTGTTCGTCTTTGAGACTTGCCAAGACGTAAACTCCAGACGGATAGTTGACATGACGAATTTCTGGGTCATATCCAAAGTCTTGAATTTTTGCCAAAACGCGATCGACAGCAGCGAGAACAGTAAGAGCGGCCGCAAGAATAATTTGACCGAGTTTAGCACCCGGTTTTACACATTCCACAATAGCCATTATTCTTTCTCCTTATGCTATCTTAGATATTTTTACTGCAATGAATTATTTGGCTCATCTATTCTTATCAAAAGGCACGCCAGAATCCTTGATTGGCAACCTCTTAGGAGATTTTGTCAAAGGAACGGCAGTCAACCTTTATCCCGAGGAAATTAGAAAGGGCATCGATTTGCACCGCAAAGTAGATAGCTACACGGACTCTCACCCAATAGTGCGATCGAGTAAAAGCCTTGTTTCTTCACAGAGACGAAGGTTTGCTGGAGTTTTGATTGACGTGTTTTACGACCACTTCTTAGCTAAAAATTGGCTGGAATATTCAGAAATTCCGCTCCGGGATTTTTCTCAGGATGTCTATAAAATCCTGCAAGACAACCGCGATATATTACCTGACTCTCTCCAGCGGGTGCTGCCCACAATAATTGCCCGCGACTTGCTTTCATCTTATCAGGAAATTGCCGAAATCGGCATCACTCTTACAAGAATGTCGGCGCGACTGAAACGCACCAATAACTTGGCAAGCGGCATAGAAGATTTGACAGCTAACTATCAACGCTTAGAATCGGATTTTCGTGATTTTTTTCCCGATTTGATAAGATACGCGACTGTTGGCAAATTTTAATATAAAAAACAAAAATTCCCGTTGCTAGTGATAACGAACTCGTGTATAATCCAAGCGATACCTGCATGAAATCTCAAATGCAACAGGGTTCAAAATATGGCAACCAGAATTCCGAACCTGCAAATAACTAAAGTAGTTGACGGCGACAGCATCAAAATTTTTCTCAACGGAAAAACCGAGTCTCTGCGCCTGATTTGCGTCGATACAGAAGAAAGTCATTCGGGAGGCTCCAAACCTATAACTGCGGCGGGCAAAGCAGCTTCGGAAATGGCTAAAAAATACTTCGCCACAGCAGATGGCGGACTTGCTACAGTTGACATAGAATTTGATACAGATGACCCAATAGAAATTGCGGTGGAAAAACACCGCGATAACTACGGGCGTCTCCTGTGTTACGTGCATAAAGAGGGAGAAAATTATAATCTGAAACTGATTGCAGAAGGCTGGAGTCCCTACTTTGTTAAATACGGGCGATCGAGATTGTATCACCGCCAAATGACTGAGGCAGAATCGGCAGCAAAAGCTTACAATCTGATGATTTGGAATCCGATTATCAATGCCAAAATACCCTCTCGCAACTATGCTAATTTACTGCCTTGGTGGTCGATGCGAGCCTCAATTGTTGAAGAGTTTCGGTTGTCGGAAGCAACAGGAGGAGCGCTTTCTTTGAGGTTGCACTACCCGAAAATATTAGCGGCTTCTGAGAGGGCTAAATCTATTACTATTTTCTGCGATTTGCAGGCTGGAATTAATAAATGGATCGGCAGCAGCGCTCTAATTTATGCGGGTTCAGTGTATCATAAATTAGATTTGTGGATACCAGATGCTGAAACTGATGAAAGAGCTCCCTTGAAGCGGCTAATCGAGAAGCGTTATGCGGGTCTGGGACGGGGATATGTGTATGTCAGTGGGAAGGTAGAACAGTACAAAGGGAAGCCTCAAATAGTTTTGAAGGATATCAAACAACTTTCAGACTTTCCCCGATAATATTTAAACTAGAGTTAATTTCATCAATCCTTTTTACTACATATAATTTTCTTAGGAAGTAAGATCGCGCAAATAGAGGGCGATCCTAAAAAACGATCGCCCTCTATTCAGCCCTGATATCCTATTTATCCAGAGGTGCAGGAACATTTATTGCTGCATTGAAGGAGTAGTGAAAAATCTGCATCCTAAAGGATTTGTGCGTGCAGATTGATTTTGAGGAGTGGTTATAGAAGGACTAGAGTTAGAAGGTGTGGTATTCAATTCTGAGACAGTAAAAGATTTAGAAGTGTTAGAAGTTTTGCCGATGTTGCTAACCGAACTGTTAGTAACATCGGGTGACTCGGTACTGGTGATATCCTGTGTTTCAGTTACATTTATCGGCGATTTTACCGTCGTTTGTGCCTGACACGGAGAGGCAGCCATAGCAGAAATTACAGCAAAGCTCAGACACCAAAAATAGCCCGTGGATTTAATCATATTTATCTAAACCTAAACTTAAAGAAGTATTACTACTGCTTCTTAATAATAGATTAAGTTAGAAAAACTTATACTTCAAGCGTGTTAATGCGTATTTTTTTAAACTTAATAATTACGTATTTGTATGGAGGAAAAAACGATACAAACGGAGAAATTACTATTAAGTGTAAAGTTTGAGTAAAGATAGGGGGTTTTTACTGAGAAAAAATATTAGGACATCCCGCTGGGGTTTTAATTACTGTCGGCTGACCGAAAAACACATTTCTCGCTTAACAGGCAAGATTTCGATTCCACAAAATTAAATTTTCTTGTGGTTCGTTCCTGTGGGGCGGGTTCGCCAAAATTGTTTGCAGTGGGCGATCTACTAAACCCGGCCCCACACGATTAAACTCTTAAAACGAGAATGAAGTTCTCAATACACCAACTGCGATCGGGTCGCTATCGGGAGTGTGACCGGGTTGAAAAATCAAGATCAATCCAGGGGTGACACTGATATTATCATTCACCTGCCAGCGGTAGAATACCTCTACATGAGTAGTGGTTCCGGGTTGCCCGCCCGATCGCCCTAAACCCGTATCTAAAAAATCAGGAACGTTATTGCCTGTAGGTAAATTGCTGCTGACAATTTTAGGCGGTTGCCCGATATAAATTCCTCCTAAGTTTCCTGCTTTAAACAAATCGGGAAAATTTACAAAAACCATATAATTTGTAGTTGCTACTGTACCAGATTTACCCGGAATGCGAGAATTAGTATAACCAGCCCAACCTCCCAGAGAAATTCGCGATAAAATGCGCCAATTTAAACTGGCTCCCACTGCATTTGTTTGCAAAGGTTCGGACTTATTTGTGCTAGAATTGATAGCAGTCAATTGGCGATCGCCTGCCAAACTAATCAAATTACCATCGGGCGAATAATCGTTAACATAATAGACAGTAATATCTACTGAATCGGCTGGCGTTAGAGTTAGTTGTACGCCCAATGTATTGTGGCCTTGAGACCAGTTAAAACAGACAAAAAATCCGGGAATGTTAGTAGAATAAACTGCTTGCAAACTGGCTCGATTCGCAAATTGCCAGTCAATGCCTATGCCGCCTAAACCCAAACCAGTGTTCAAAATTGGGTTTCTTTGGGCGAACGCAGAAAGGGGACCGGAAGCTGCACTTTCGGCCCGATTCGGCCCTCGAAAACCAGTTACCATGTTAACTCCTGCTGTCCCTGCAAACACTGCCAATTTGTCACCGACCAGAAAGCGGTAGTTGAGGTCGCTGATAGTAAATCCAGCAGTTTCTCCTAAATTATAAGCAACGTTTACGTCTTCGGTTAATTGTGGTGAATTGGTTCCGTTCTGGTTGTAAAAACCGATTAATAAGTTACTTCTAGGACTAAATTGTGTGGTTAAATATAATTGAGTGAAGTTGATCGAGTTGACATTTGTACCGGGGTCTTCGGTATCCCTTTTGCCGTCTCTTGGAGCGCGATCTGCACGGTTGGGAGTGCGCCCTTGTATTCCAAAAACGGTGAATCCTGATAGCTGAGTTGTTGTTGAAAATTGATTGGCTTCTAGTTCGGTAGCTCGCGCTTCTAGCACATCCACTCGGCCTCGCATTGTGGCCATTTCGGCTGCAAATTCTTCTTGCAATTTTTGTAGTTTTATTAAGTCGTCTCGCTTAGCTAGACTTTCAGTTGATTTGGCGATGGACTCGCGGATTGTATCTAAACAAGCATTGACTCCGGCTGCAAATTCATAGCGCGTTATAGCGCGGTTTCCGCGATAGGTTCCGTCGGGGTATCCAGCTATGCAGCCGTATCTTTCTACTAAGGATTGCAATGCTTGAAATGCCCAGTCTGTTGGCTGTACGTCGCTGAGTTGGGAAACTGATGTAACTTGTTCTAGTGAGTTGTCACCAAGATAAACTAATGGGGGATTTTCTAATTTATTTTCTTCAACTAATGCGGGTATTGGGGCGGGCTGCGTTTCGCTGGCTTCGGAGAGGTGAGTTTCTATCTCACTCGCGATAGGTACGGGCGGCTCCGATGTGGGGTTTAGCGGTGAAGTTTCCTCTACATTGTCAGATTTTTCGACTAATTTGCGATGGGGATTACGATCGAAATTATCCGCTAGATTATTTGTCGGTGCGGGTAATTGATACCATTCATTAACTGGAGCTTCCGAATTTGCACTATTTGCTGTTGTTTCAGGATCAGTAGTTTCTGCTAAGGCTGGAATGCTGAATAATGCCTGCAATCCGAATCCTAGTATTAAGCTGCTAAGGATTTTCCAAATTTGTCGATCGCACTTATGATTTTTCCTGCTATTTATACCTTGTGAGAAAAAAGCCCAAAAAGTGAGACAAAGCGTGATTTCCTACGGGGTAGCTACGCTTGAGGCACTATTCGAGATGAAGGGCGATCGTAAATTGCATTAATTCTCCCAAAACCGACGAACAAGTCAAAGTGCCGTCCTCGGTTTCTTCCCCTATGTGACGCCTGATTGACTATCCGGTTCCCGTTTTTTTTAAAGATTTTGTAATGAAGGAAAAATCAAAAATCTGCAATATTATTTCCTCAGACATTCCTATGCCATTGCCTTTAATTTTAATCAAAACATCTCGCTCTCGCTCGGATAGTTAAGTAGTAATATTAATGGTGTGGGGGGCGAATATAATCTCAACCAAAATACACCATTGATTAGCTTTTTATACAGTATATATCATTTTTTTTCAGCAGCATTCATAAACACCAGATTCATTTCCCAGAGCATTTAAGCAAACTAATCTTTCCATAATTTTTGATGATGTGAATGACCGGCTGATTGTTATATGCCTTCAAACGGTGCTGCCAAACCATCAAAGTCCTATCAATTCCTTCCCGGATATCGGCTAACATTTTATACTCGCTGTCAACACGGGAAAAAGTGTACAGCGATTTATCGGTTAACATCGTTCCGAGGGAAACACGAGCGATTTTTTTAGCGCTAGCCAAGTTTTTGGCTTCAGTATCATTACCGTTGACCCCGCAAAAATATTAAGTATATTTAACTTATTGAACCCCTTAATACTATAATATTATCACCGCAAATCTGTAGCTGCCAATGGCTGCGCGATCGATCCACACTCCAGAGACTTAAAAGCTATGTGCCAATTACTGGGAATGAACTGCAATGTTCCGACAGATATTTGCTTTTCTTTTGAGGGTTTTTCTGCAAGGGGGGGCAAAACAGACGTTCATCAAGACGGTTGGGGAATTGCTTTCTTTGAAGGTTTGGGATGTCGCCTTTTTATAGACTCTAAACCTGCGATTGCTTCTCCGGTTGCAGAAGTAGTGCGTCGCTATCCCATTCATTCAACTAACGTCATTGCTCACATCCGCAAAGCTACCCAAGGCGAAATTGCTCTGGAAAACTGCCACCCTTTTATTCGGGAACTTTGGGGACGTTATTGGGTGTTTGCTCACAACGGAAATCTCGAAAACTTTGATCCAGAATGTGCCGGAGTTTACAAACCTGTTGGCAAAACTGACAGCGAAAAAGCATTCTGTTTGATATTAGAAAAGCTGCGCTCCACTTTTCCTCAAAGTAAGCCTGCTTTAGCGGAAATTTACCCTGTACTGGAAGAAATTACTAAAAGTTTGGCAGAACACGGAATTTTTAATTATTTACTTTCCGATGGAGAACACTTGTTCACCCACTGTTCTACTAATTTGCATTATATTGTGCGACAAGCACCTTTTGCTAGCGCTCACTCGATCGACGAAGATGTAACAGTCGATTTTCGGGAATTGACCAACGAGGACGATCGCGTGGCTGTTATTGCCACTTTTCCGCTGACAGATAACGAAGTTTGGACGCAAATTCAGCCGGGAGAATTGCTGGTATTTCAGGATGGTTTGCCGCTCAATTTTGGGCGGCTGGAGTCCAGTTAACGAGACTTAAACAAATTTAACGCCTAAACAAAGCCCCAACCTCCTAAATGACCAGCTTTCCAGTTTGATTGATGAAGCCAGATTTGCCATCGCGCTTGACAGCGGCTAAGCCTTCCGAAAAACTCCCCGCAGCCGAAAATTGGGGGGCGATCGCCCACTGGCCTGCTTGATTGATATATCCCCACCCTTTTGAAGCCATAACTGCTGCTAAACCTTCATTAAATAAGCGGGGGTTGCACAATTTGATGATGATTCTTGTGGGGTGTCCCGCCTGCTGTGAAAATACACGCCTTCGGGCTACGATATCCTATCCGGAACTTACCCCCTGCGGGGTAGTTCCGTGGAACTCGAACGCATACTAGCTGTAGGTTTTGCCAATTCGATCGGCT
>NZ_JAUBRN010000147.1:0-1963 GCF_036701875.1 Microcoleus sp. MON1_C5
ACCGTTTTTTCAGAGGGGTCTAAGGGCTATGTCCTTTATTTTATCAATGTTTTGACGGGGTTGTCACCCCGTCAACTGAAAGAGCGTAAGCGCTATCTGCCCGCTCAACAGCTTCCACAGCATACTCGTATCGGTAGGGGGATATAGCGTCAGGTTGCGGAAGCTAAGCTGCGTACTAGATTCGTATCATAAATCGATCGAGTATCTGCTCCACATCCTCAAAGTTTTCGAGAAAAAACTCCACCTCATAAATAATTGCAGTCTTATCATAGGATGTGATTTTGATCTCTGGTTCTGGTTCCGCTAATATTCCTTGTGGTGATTTGCATTAAACAGTCTTAATCTAGTTTCTTAGTGGGCAGGCATCTTGCCGGCCCAATAATCACAATCAGTGAGAACCTGCTCTGAACATTCTACTTGTAGATCAATCGACCTTCGATCTGGCTGTTGAGATTTTGATGATGGCTAAAGTATTCTTCAAGGATATTCTGGCAGGATGTTGAAACTACCTTGGGATTGTCTAATTTTGTCAATTCTTCACTTGTTAGACCTAGACTATGTAGTGAATTTTTGTAATGATATTCTTCTACACAGATAGTGTAATGAGCATCTGCTTGTACAGGTTGTCCATTAATTCTCAAAGATTCAAGCTGATTTTGGGAATCACTGTAAACTGCCTCAATACCTTGGCTGACCTGAAAACAACAACTTTCACCAGGTATTCTGTTTTCCAGTCTCATAATGTGTGCGAATATCTGGGTAAGCTGTACGCCTGTAACTTTAAGTTTATAAAGTATAGCGGTTCTCAATAAAATGAGGTACACACCGCTCGCAACTGATGCCCACGGAGGCCTATGCCCTATGCCCTATGCCCTATGCCCTATGCCCGCCAGAGCACCTCATGTTACTGAGAAAGGCTATACATCGTCGTAAGGAAAAACTTCTTTAAGATCGCTCAGTGTAACTAGCGGGCCTAATTTTGTTCTACGGATTGAACCACTTCCTATCAGAGCTACATCCAAGCTATCTAGTTGGGCAACAATATCAACGATTAAGTTACCCAATTCCGTTTCTTCTTCACGATTAGGATGGGTCAGTTTATGTGCTAAGCGACCAATCAATCGATTATATTTGCGATCGACCTCTTCTTGGAACGTCGCAATCAGCTTTTCGATTTCTGAATCGGGCTGGGCCAGATTATTATCTACAGGCAGGAGTTGCCACTTCCATTCAACGATACTGTTAGTATCGTCATCCACTACAACATCAAAGCGTCCAATTTGGTCTGTACCAATTCCAGCTTGTGCGATTAGAATATTGTTAACTTGGGCAGGTTGTTCTAAAAATGTATGAGAGTGTCCGCCAAGAATCATATCCACACCCCATTCAGGGTTTAGCATTGCTGCTAGTTTTTTATCCTCTTCAAAACCGATGTGAGTTAGCAAAATTGTTAGGTCAATGTCCTCGTTTTTGTAGGCGTCGCCAATTTTCCCAACTTCTGAGGCGGCATCTTCAAGACTTACAAATGTGCTAATACTTAGATCGCGTTTTAAGGACTTAAGAACTTCTTCAGTTACAATTCCGATGAACATAATATTGAAGCCATCTACCTTGAGGATGACATATGGATTCATCAAGCGTTTATTGTACTTTGTGATATACAAGTTGGCATTGACGATGGGAAAATTTGCCATCTTTTCCAAAAATAGTAAGTGAGGCAACCCATAATCCAATTCGTGATTCCCCAGAGTCACTACATCTGGAGCGAGGTAATTCATAATTTCTATAGTTGAAATACCTCTATATTCCTTATCAATGAGAGAACCCTGCACCATGTCACCTGAAATGACAAAAAGCACGTTTTTCTCTTCTTGGCGAACTTTATTGGTAATTGCTCAACTAGGGGAAAAAATGGAGCCATCAATAGAGAGAGCTTGTTGAATAGATTGATAAGCAGTTAAAC
>NZ_JAUBRN010000070.1:0-31719 GCF_036701875.1 Microcoleus sp. MON1_C5
TGACCCCATCTTTTTTTACCATAAATCGGTCTAACCTTTGTTAGCTATGGGTCTTGACGGGGTTGTCACCCCCTGAAATTAATAGCATATAATCGGGGAAACTATTCCTTAAAAACCCTCTTTGAGGATGATTAATAGCAGGGAAAAAATCGGAGGTTAACTACCCGTAGGCTGCGTTGCTTTTTTTTATTCCTAAACAAAGAGCGATAATTTTACATATCCGTACATTACAAACAGGGCGAGTGGAAACAAGCCCAAGACTTTTTTGCTGCAATACTTGAGAAAAATAATATCAGTATCAGCTACCAAAAAACAGCGGGTGCGAGCAATCTTCAATACATACTAAAATGTGTCAGCGTTTTAAAGTTCAATCAACCCATATTAATAAAAGTTCGCAACCTCTTACCAAGAAGAGATATGTGGCAGAAATCGGCTCTGTTGAGCAAAGTTTATTAAAGCACTTATGAGACATCAAAGACCAGACAGCATCTCACTTTTGAAACAACTGAGATGCTGTCTGGTCTTTGACCGAAATCGAGGTGAATCCCCACTCTTGTTATATCTCAAATGGGTTTTATAATAAAAAGTAAAGCGATCGCCCTTTGTTGAACTCAAAAAATATATCTTAAAACTGTTGACAAATATTACTTAATATGGTATAAGGTATAAATTTTATTTTAAACTCGGTATTGACCCGATCGCCCTTGAGTCCGATATAGTGATATAATCCAGACTATAATATCAAATTGATATAAATGCTTGAATTATCAGCCCTTGGGCTGCTACAGTTGCAACCCCTCCACGGCTATCGGTTAAAGCAACAACTGGAGCTGTTTATGAGCAGTTGCATCAGCGTCAACTACGGAGCGATTTACCCGCTGCTGAAGCGCTTGGAAGAGCGAGGGGAGATTTCGGTAATAGCCGAAGAAGCCGGAGATGCGGGCTGTCCGCGCAAAATCTACGGAATTACCGCCAAAGGGCGCGAACTCTGGCGGCAAAAAATGCTCGAACACCCTCAAGAAAGCTGGGTTAACAGTGGTTCCCGGTTCCGAATTAAGTTTTTCTTTTTTGGTAACTTAGAACCCGAAGAACGGCTGAAGCTATTGGAACACCGCTTGCGAGCCTGTTACACCCGGCAAGACTACATCGAAAGCCTCAAAAGCGAATATCCACTAACCGACGACTATCAATTCGCCTCTGGCGATCGCTGCAAGTCAGTGCTGGCGTCAGAGATAGAGTGGTTAACCGAGCAACTAGCCAAGGAAAGAAGCGCGATCTCCGGAGTGCGTGACTCCCTCACCTTCGCTGAATCCGCCGACTCCAAGGAAAAACGCTTCCAACTCACCCATTCAGGTGAGTCATAAGAAGGATGTGTAATCATTCCTGCCATCGTAACTTTTGAAAAATAACAAGACGCTTTCCTAAAAAGAATCACTCCCTGGCTTTGCTAACTGCGATCGGAGTAAAGCCCTGCACATACCCCAACCTCATTAAAAAGGTACTTTCCCGATTCCATCCTGTTTAAAATCCCTTGTCCTTATTCCCCCATGTTTGAGGGGGCGCCGGAAAATCAAATATTCCGCCCAAGTCTCAGTAAGTCAGAAGTTAAAAAAAATCTAAGTGGTGCTGCCCATGAGTTATTCTAAATCCCCAGAATCTGTCGTTGAAGCCCAAGAGCAAAAATCTGCCACACCGGAACTTCACCCAACCAATGCAGACAGTGATCGAGCGCAGGATTTGGCCCCCCTTGCCGATCGCCCCCAACCTGTTGCTAAACCCGAACAGCACCCAACCGATGCAGACAGCGATCAAGCGCAGGATTTTCGCGCCGTTGCCGATCGCCCCGAACCTGTTGCTAAACGACGATCGCGCTGGCCCCTAATTGCCGCGCTCGCGATCGCCACAGGCGCAGCAGGTTTCGGCTGGTACTCGTGGCAATCGGGTCATAATCGCGCACAGCAACCGGCAGCAGCAGCCCAACCCCCAGGCATACCAGTCAAGCTCGCAGCCGTACAAACCAGCTCAGTCCAAGATTCCTCGGAATTTGTCAGCAGCTTAGAAGCCAAGCGTTCGGTACAAATCAAACCCGAAGTAGAAGGGCTAGTCACGGAGATTTTTGTCAAATCCGGGGACTTCATAAACAAAGGGCAAGCCATCGCCCGCATGAAAAGCGACAGCGCCCAAGCTGACTTGAGGCAATCCCAAGCCAACCTGATCCGCGCTCAATCCCATTTAGCCGAATTGCAAGCAGGAGCCAGGCCCGAAGAAATCGCCCAAGCTCAAGCCCAAGTCGCCCAAGCCCAAGCCAACCTAGCCCAACTGCGATCGGGCTCTCGGCCAGAAGAAATTGGTCAAGCCCAAGCCCGCGTTAGCCAAGCTGAAGCCGACCTCGCCGACGCCCAAACAGGTAGCCTCTTAGAAGACATCGCCCAAGCAAGAGCGCAAATAGAGGCAAGCACAGCCGAAGCAAAGTTAGCCACCCAGCAGCTTGCCAGATATCAGGCATTGGCAAAAGAAGGCGCAGAATCCGCCAACACCCTCGAACAATACACCCAAAAAGAAGGCACCGCCAAAGCCAATCTCCGAGAAGCTCAAAGGCGGTTCGAGCAGCGGCAAAAGAACAGACAAGCCGAGATCGAGCGCCGGACAGCAGCCTTGCAACAGCAGCGGCAAGCTTTGCGACAATTGCAAAACGGTTCGCGCCCAGAGGAAATAGCCAAAGCCGAAGCAGAAGTCGCACAAGCCAAGAGCAGATTGGCGCAGTTAGCCAACGGTACTCGCCAAGAACAGATCGATCAAGCCCAAGCGCAAGTTGCCGAGGCCGCCGCTCAAGTGCGCGGCTTTGAAGTACAACTACAAGAAACTGCTGTCATCGCGCCCTTCGCGGGAGTCATAGGCGACATACCAGTGAAAGTAGGTGATTACTTGCAAAAAGGCAACGCCATTGCCACCCTGACAGAGAACCAATTGCTAGACTTGCGGTTATCAATTCCTTTGGAACGGCAGCCTCAATTACGCTTAGGGCTGCCAGTACAAATGCTCGACGCTCAAGGTAAGGCGATCGCCCAAGGTCAAATCAGCTTTATCTCCCCCAACGTCAGCGCCAATTCCCAAACAATTTTAGCTAAAGCCACCTTTCCCAACCCCACTGGCGAACTGCTTAATCTCCAGTTTGTAAAAGCTAAAGTCATCTGGAAACAGAACCCCGGAATTTTAGTTCCAGTAACAGCAGTCACTCGCTTAGGTGGAGAAACTTTTGTCTTCACAGCTCAAAAGCCAGAACAGCCACAACCTGGAGCGCCACCTTTAATAGCACGGCAAAAGTCCGTGAAATTGGGAGCCATTGAGGGGAATAATTATCAAGTTATCGAAGGTTTGCAAGCAGGCGAAAAAATTGTTACCGCAGGCATCCTTAACCTCACAGACGGTGTTCCGATTATGGCTCAACAACCAGAGGTGCCAGAAGAGAAAAAGACCAAATTACCAGTGGGTAGCAAAAATTAATATCTGAAGTAGGATGAACAAGATTTTCAAGATTTACAGGATTAAATTGAGGGTGACTAAAATTAATCCTGTTCATCCTTAAATCCTTAAATTCCGAACACCATTAGCAATTACTCATTAGCCATCCGCAACTACCCATTACCCAAATAATGTTTGCAGATTTCTTTATTAAACGACCTGTCTTTGCTAGCGTCTGCGCCTTTATTATTGTTTTGATAGGCGCAATCAGCATACCTACATTGCCGATCGAACGCTTCCCCGACATCAGCCCCACCCAAATCAACGTCACAGCCAACTATAGCGGTGCGAATGCTGAAGTTGTCGAAAATGCGGTAACAAACATCCTAGAAAGGCAAATCAACGGCATTGAAGGACTGAAATATCTAACTTCCAGTAGCACCAACAGTGGAACTAGCACCATTACAGCCACCTTTGATACTTCCCGCAACAAAGATATCGCCGCAGTCGATGTGCAAAATCGAGTTGCAGTTGCTCAACCACAACTGCCAGATGTCGTACAACGCACAGGAGTTACAGTTACAAAACAATCTAACAGCCTGCTGCTGGCTATAGGATTATTCACCGAAAATAAAGAATACGATACCATATTTTTAAGTAACTACGCCGACCTCTATTTAGCAGATACTTTAAAGAGAGTAAAAGGCGTGGGCGACGTGCGGATTTTTGGGGAAAGACGCTATGCTATGCGCCTGTGGATCGACCCCAATAAATTAGCTGCTCGTAATCTAACAATGCAAGATGTAACAAGAGCAATTAATGAACAAAACTTGCAAGTTGGTGTAGGACGAATTGGTCAAGAACCAGCTCCCGAGGGGCAAATGTATCAGATTGATTTGAGTGCAGAAAGTCGTCTCAAAAGCCCTACAGAATTTGAAGACATAGTTATTAAAAGCGAAGCAAATGGAACTTTAATTAAGTTGAAAGATGTCGGTAGAGCAGAATTAGGAGCAGAAAATTATAACTCTTTCCTGCGATTCCGAGGTAATGACGCGGTGGGTTTAGGGATTTACCAATTGCCAGGGAGTAATGCTCTAAATGTTGCCCAGGCCGTCAGAGCCGAAATGGCAAAATTAGCTAAAAACTTCCCTCCCGGGGTGATACATAGAACCGCACTAGATACGACTCAATTTGTCCAAGAGTCAATGGCAGAAGTAGTCAAAACTCTGTTTGAAGCAGTCTTGCTAGTGGTGATAGTTATTTTTGTTTTCCTGCAAGATTGGCGCACTACGATTATTCCCACCCTCACAATTCCCATTTCCTTGATAGGGACATTTGCCTTTATCAAAGCTTTCGGGTTTACGATTAACAGTTTGTCTCTATTTGGTCTTACCTTAGCAACAGGTTTAGTGGTTGATGACGCTATCATCGTAGTCGAAAATATTGACCGTCTAGTCCGCCAAGGTATGAATGCCCGCCAAGCAGCTTCCGAGTCAATGCGGGAACTTTTTAGTGCTGTAATTGCTACTTCCTTAGTATTGATGGCCGTGTTCGTACCCGTGGCATTTTTCCCAGGGACAACGGGAGCACTCTATAAACAATTTGCCCTGACAATTGCTTTTTCAGTCCTGCTTTCTACCTTTATGGCGGTTACTCTTACTCCCTCACTTGCCGCTATATTACTGCGCCCAGGTAAGAAGTTTGGCGGCCCGTTGGGTTGGGTGTTTAACCGGATTAATATTTTTCTTGATTGGACGCAAAAGAAATATAGAGATTCCTTAATATTCTTAACACGATTTAAAACCATTGTTACCCTGTTGTTTATCGCTTCTCTGGGATTCACCGCTTGGCTTTATTTAGCAGTACCGACAGCATTTATCCCAGAGGAAGACCAGGGTTACTTTCTGACAATTATTCAAGGGCCTCAAGGTGTTTCACTGCAATACACCCAGCAGGTGATGGACAAAGTTGAACAAGAAATCCTCAAAGTTCCTGAAGTTGTGGGGACTTTTTCTGTAGGTGGCTTTGGTTTTAGTGGTAACAGTTCCAACCAGGGGATTATATTTACTACACTTAAAGGCTGGGAAGAACGTCACGGAGAAGATCAAACTGTACAAGCGATTATTGGTAAGTTGCGGGGTAAGTTTTTCTCGATTCCCGAAGCGAGAATTTTCCCCGTGAATCCGCCTGCAATTCAAGGTTTAGGTCAATTTGGGGGTTTCCAATTTCAATTGCAAGACCGCAAAGGTAACAGCGGTTTAGATGGCTTAGTCCAGACTATGGGCGGGATTTTGAAGCAGGCAAATCAGACACCGGGATTGCAGGCGGTATTTAGTACGTTTGCTGCGAATACGCCTCAGTTAATTGTGGAAGTTGACCGCAATCGAGCTAAGGCTCTAGATATTCCCATTAATGATGTTTTCAGTACGCTACAAACGGCTCTGGGGGCTCAGTATGTGAATGATTTTAATCTCCAGCAGCGCAATTATCGGGTCTATGTTCAGGCGGATAAACAGTTTCGTGATAACCCTGAAGATATTGGGAAATTGTATGTGCGTTCTGGAAAGAATGAAATGATTTCTTTGAGCAATTTGGTGAAGATCACTCCGGTGGTGGGGGCGCAAAGTGTTAACCACTACAATTTATATAGGTCAATTGAAATTACTGGCACTCCGGCTCCGGGAGCGAGTTCTGGACAGGCGCTAAAATCGATGGAAAAGGTGTCGGCTGAAGTTTTGCCGTCGGGTTTTGGCTATGAATGGTCGGGGAGTTCTTTAGAAGAAATTGAGTCGGGCGGTCAAGCACCGATTATTTTCGGTTTGGGGCTGATTTTTGTATTTTTGGTGTTGGCGGCTCAGTACGAAAATTATGTCGATCCTTTCATTATTTTGCTATCGGTGCCTCTGGCGATTTTAGGTGCTCTTTTAGCTCAGTCGTGGCGGGGTTTGGCGAATGATGTTTATTGCCAGATTGGTTTGGTGATGTTGATTGGGTTGGCTAGTAAAAATGCGATTTTAATCGTGGAGTTTGCTAACCAGTTACGAGAGCAGGGATATTCAATTACTAAGGCGGCAGTTGAGGCTTCTCAAGAGCGTTTACGACCGATTTTGATGACTTCTCTGGCTTTCGTTTTGGGTATTGCTCCTCTGGTTAACCCAGAAGGTGCGGGTGCAGCGAGCCGCCGATCGCTAGGGAATGCGATCGCGGGGGGGATGGTTGTTTCTACTGTCTTGAGTTTGTTTATGGTGCCGGTTCTGTATGTGGTGGTTGTCTCGGCTCGCGATCGCTTTCGGAAGCGCGATCGACTAGACAATATACCGAATGATGGCACAATAATTGTGAATGGAAAAACGACTGCAGGCGAGGAGGTTGAACGCGATAAAGTATCGCCGTTGTAGTTGGTAATTAGTTCCTTTAACTATCCCGTTAGTGGCTCTTTATTCAAAATAGCCGACTATCTGTGTTACCGACTTTTTGATTGTTGCGACGCTGTGCGGCCAATCTCGGAGAATATTTTTTGTGCAGGTAGCGATCGCCCAATCGCCCTCCATCGTGCAATAATAATATGACTTGCACAAAAACTCTATTAGTAGGTAAATCTTGCCTACCTTACCGCTACATATAGCGTCTCAACTGTCAACCCGTGCAAGTTCCAAATTAAACCGGCTGTTGCACTACACAATTTTTTCCTAATGGCTGAAGTCCCCCTAAATCCCGCAGAACTTGCAGAAGCCCTCAACGGCTTTACCGATATCAATTTCCAATTGCCAGACCCCGAAGACGAACAAATACCAGAGTTTGATTTTGAAAATCAGGTTGACAATGCCTGGAAAGTGTGCGATCGCTTCGACTTGCAAACCGACATTTGGCGGGGACGCATTCTCCGAACAGTTAGAGACAGAGAAAAAAAAGGCGGCGAAGGACGCGGCACTGGCTTTTTGAACTGGCTCAAAGAAAGAGAAATTGGCAAAAGTCAAGCCTATTCTTTGATAGAATTAGCTAATAGTGCCGACACTCTGATCCAGCAAGGAGATTTAGACCCAAATTCCATTAGAAACTTCAGCAAAAGAGCCTTTGTAGAAACCGCCAAAGCATCTCCCGAAGTCCAGCAAATGGTAACAGATGCCGCAGCAAGTGGCGATCGCATCACCCGCCGCGAAGTCAAACAACTCTCCGACGAATGGATGGCAATGAACTCAGATTTATTGCCAGAAGAAGTCAAAGAAAAAGCATCTACCGGTTCTCTACCTTCCCGCTACCTCGCTCCTTTAGTCAAAGAAATGGAGAAACTTTCCCCATCTCACCAAAGCGAAATTCAAAAAGAAGTAGCAGAAAATCCCGACGTAGATACTGTCAAACAGCTAACATCCGACGCCAAGAACTTATCAAAATATCTCGACGCCGCCGCCCAAGTGCAAGCTCTCAATCAGTCTCACTTAGACATGGAAATGGCACTAGAAGAATCTTTGCGAGTAGGCTGTTTGGGGACCACCGCCGACGTTGTAAAACAAGCAGCACAGCTAGAACAAACAGTAGTCAAACTCTACACAATTTGGAAGCGTTTAGGCAGTTTGGCAGATAGATTGTACGTGGATACAGGAGCAAGCACACCCAATTTGCGGCTGCTTTTGGGATGCTTGGACACTCTTTCGGGAGAAAAGATAGAAGTGGATTTCGGAGACGGAGAACGCTCTATTCGCTTGCAAATTTTTAGCGAATAGCTCAACCTTGACCGCAGATAAGCGCCAACATCCAGGCTCATTATCTGCGTCGAACCCTGTTCATCTGCGGTTAAAGTTTCTGAGTTTTTTCCAAAGATAGCGGGGATGCAAATAACGCCGATATTTGGTAACTACTTCTTTCCCCAACAGCACTACGCTAATCCAAAAACAAACTTCCGCCCCAACAGCCAGAACGACAGATAAAGTAGTTTTTTGGGTAATGTCCAGCGGCAGGAATGGCACAACCAAAAAGATTGCCAGCCACGGCAAAAAAGATATGACAAATAAAAACAAACCGAGCTTTTGCATAGATTCCCATAATACAGCTTTGATATCCCCTTTATCTTTTAGTCCGCTGGGAGTGAACTTCGTTTGTATAGTAGCGATTTCAATGGCCGAGTGACAACAAACTCGCATCTTGTACCAATGTCAGCAACAGGCAAGATGCCTGTTCCACAAATACTAAATGTTCTTGTGGAGCAGGCCGGAAAGCCTGTTCTTGAGAATGGTTCCACAAATGACTACAAACTTAATTGCCAAGCATCTCCACCTCAATTCTTAATCCCCGTCGCCGCAATCCCTCTAATAAACTGCCGTTGACCGGCCAAAAACAGCAACACCACCGGCACAGTTCCAATTACCACCGCCGCCATCAACAACTGCCAACTGCTAGTAAACTGTTCCTGAAATTCCGCCAGAACCAACTGCACAGTCCGCAACTCCGGTCGCGTCGTAAACACCAGCGGCTTAAACAAATCGTTCCACTCCCCGATAAAAGTAAACAAAAACAGCGTCACCAAAGCAGGGCGGGCCAAAGGTAACATCACCTGCCACAAAACCTGCCAGCGGTTAGCCCCATCCAGCATTGCAGCCTCCTCCAACTCCACCGGAACAGTCATAAAATACTGGCGCAGCAGAAAAATCCCAAAACCGTTAGCCGCCGTAGGCAAAATCAGCGCCCCGTAGGTATTCAGCAGATGGCCCCACTTCAAAACCATGAAAATGGGAATCACCAAAAGCTGAAAGGGAATTACCAGCGTTGCCAAAACCCCCAACACAATCGCCTGTCGCCCCCGAAACTTCAGCCTGGCCAAAGCATAACCGGCCAAAGCAGAAGTCACAACCTGAAAACCCGTCACTGCCAGCGCCACTAGAGTAGAATTAAGGAATGCCAACAAAAAATTGCCCCGTCGCCAAGCCTCCTGATAGTTCGCCAAAGTCAAGCCTGTGGCCTTGACACCAACACCAGATGGTGACAGCGAAACCAAAAATACAGCAGCCAGCGGCAGCAGCACCAGCGCAGCCCCCGCCAGCAACAAAATAAAACTCAGCAGTTCCAGCGATTGAGACCTGTCAAAGGATTTACCCATAAATTTGTGAATTAACCTAAAATAATAAGCCTGTGAGGTTCTACAACCCGATCGCCTCCCAGAGGATTCCCATACAACAACATAATATGTCGTAGAGGGAAAGAAGGAGTACCAAGCGAGAAAGTTGTGGTTAGGATATAATGTTACAGATAGAGTTGGTACTGTAAAACCCTTAAAGGTGGAGACATAGACCGTATTTCTATCATCTATTTCCGGGCACAAGATCGACTAACGACTAATTCAAGTAATTAGTAAATAGATAGCATTCTAGCGATAGTCTTTCTGGAGTGTTCGACGGCAAAAGTCCGGCAAACACGCTGAGGACGCCAGTTTTTCCCGGAACGTCAAAGAAAAGTTCTTTGTCGAAAGAATCCTCAGCTATAATCTCTGATTTAGATGGGGTGCGTTCAAAAAAGGTAAAGTGCACTGTCACTGACCCCCAATTTTAAAGGGGTTTCCAAACATCCCACAAGCTTATATGAGGAGAATACATATCTATGCCCCAGCTTGAGGCCAGCCCAACAATTGACTTTCAAACCGAAACTTACAAAGATGCTTACAGCCGCATCAACGCCATTGTGATAGAAGGCGAACAAGAAGCTCACGACAATTACCTGACACTGGCCGAACTGTTGGCGGACAAAAAAGCAGAGTTAGTTGGCTTGTCCAAGATGGAGAACCGCCACATGAAAGGCTTCCAAGCTTGTGGCCGGAATCTTAAAGTCACGCCCGACATGGCATTTGCCAAAGAGTTCTTTTCGGAACTGCACAAAAACTTCCAGACGGCAGCGGCCCAAGGTCAGATTGTAACTTGCTTGTTGATTCAATCGCTAATTATCGAGTGTTTTGCGATCGCAGCTTACAACATCTACATCCCCGTCGCCGATGACTTTGCTCGCAAAATCACCGAAGGCGTCGTCAAAGAAGAATACAGCCACCTCAACTTTGGGGAAGTCTGGCTGCAAGCTCACTTTGAGGAATCCAAAGCGGAACTAGAAGCCGCCAACCGCCAAAACCTGCCCATCATCTGGAAACTGCTAAACGCTGTCGCAGACGATGCCCGCGTCTTGGGAATGGAAAAAGACGCTTTAATCGAAGACTTTATGATTGCCTACGGCGAAGCTCTAGGCAACATAGGCTTTAACAACCGCGATATCATGCGGATGTCAGCACAAGGCCTCGCAGCCTAGTTAATTCGGAAATAAGGAATGGGAAAAAAATTAAAAATTAAAAATTAAAAATGGGATAACTCATTTTAAAATATAAATTTTTAATCTTCCCATCTTCCATCTTCCATCTTTCATCTTCCACCTTCCATCTTCCTTCATTTGACAACTTAATGTTTGGTCTAATCGGTCACTTAACCAGCTTAGAACACGCCCAATCAGTAGCTAACGAGCTGGGCTATCCAGAATATGCCGATCAAGGTCTCGATTTTTGGTGCAGCGCACCGCCCCAAATAGTTGATCATATCACGGTAACAAGCATCACTGGACAAAAAATAGAAGGCCACTATGTGGAGTCCTGTTTTCTGCCAGAAATGCTCGCCACTCGCCGGATTAAAGCAGCCACTCGCAAAATCCTTAATGCGATGGCACACGCTCAAAAACACGGGATTAACATCACTGCTTTAGGCGGCTTTTCTTCGATCATTTTTGAGACTTTCAACTTGCAGCAAATTAAGCAAATTCGCAATCTCAAGTTGGAGTTCGAGCGCTTCACCACTGGTAACACTCACACGGCTTATATCCTCTGCCGCCAAGTAGAAGAAGCAGCCCCCAAATTGGGGATTGAACTTTCAAAAGCCACTGTAGCCGTTTGCGGTGCTACTGGCGATATTGGCAGTGCTGTCTGTCGCTGGCTGAATGTTAAAACAAATGTAGCAGAATTGTTGCTCATTGCCCGCGACAAAGAACGATTGCAAGATTTGCAATCAGAATTGGGGCGCGGCAAAATCATGGATTTGGAAGAAGCCCTGCCCCAAGCGGATATTGTAGTGTGGGTAGCCAGTATGCCAAAGGGAGTAGAAATTGACCCTAAGACATTGAAGCAACCCTGTTTATTGATTGACGGTGGCTATCCGAAAAATTTGGCAACTCAGGTTCAGCATCCCGGAATTTACGTACTAAATGGCGGGATTGTGGAGCATTCCCTCGATATTGAGTGGAAAATTATGAAGATTGTCAATATGGATGTACCGGGTCGACAGTTGTTTGCGTGTTTTGCCGAATCAATGCTGCTGGAATTTGAAAAATTGTATACCAATTTTTCTTGGGGACGGAATCAAATTACTGTGGAAAAGATGGAGCAAATCGGTCTTATTTCTGTCAAACACGGTTTCCGACCTTTATTAATGTCAGTTTGATGTTAAGAGTCAACAGTTAAATTGGAAATTTTAACTGTTGACTCTTTCGTTGGCATCGGAATAATATGTTTCGGAGTGCAGCGCGAGCTTCCGGATAGCTATATGATAATTATGATGTGACCAAATTTCATATCATACAAAATTTAAAACCCAAAGTTGGCAATTTTTCCGTCTTTTTTACTATCCCCAGACAGGGTAGGATCGGAAAATAGTCGATCGACAAAACCTCAAAACCTTATAGAAATTATCAGCGTGGCAAACCCCGACCGCAAACCACTACTCCTAGATTTTGAAAAGCCGCTGGCGGAACTAGAAACCCGAATTCACCAGATCCGCGAACTCGCCGAAGAAAACAGCGTCGATGTTACCGACGAAATTCGCAAACTCGAAGCTCGCTCGACACAACTGCGACAAGAGATTTTCAGCAGCTTGTCCCCCATGCAGCGGCTGCAACTCGCCCGTCACCCACGCCGCCCCAGCACCCTCGATTACATTCAGGCAATTAGCGACGAGTGGATCGAGCTTCACGGCGATCGGCGCGGCGGAGACGACCCGGCCCTCGTCGGCGGAATTGCCCGCATAGACGGGCGTCCCACAGTCATCATCGGCCATCAAAAAGGTCGTGACACTAAAGACAATATCGCCCGCAACTTCGGCATGGCTGCTCCCGGCGGCTACCGCAAAGCCCTGCGGTTGATGGAACACGCCGATCGCTTCGGAATGCCAATTTTCACGTTTATCGACACTCCCGGGGCTTGGGCGGGCTTAGAAGCAGAACAGCTCGGACAGGGAGAGGCGATCGCCTGCAACCTCCGAGAAATGTTTCGCCTTGACGTTCCCATCATCTGCACCGTCATCGGCGAAGGCGGTTCCGGCGGCGCATTGGGTATCGGTGTCGGCGAGCGGCTGTTGATGCTGGAACATTCCGTCTACACCGTTGCCACCCCCGAAGCTTGTGCGGCCATCCTCTGGAAAGACTCTGGCAAAGCTAGTTTGGCTGCAGAAGCCCTCAAAATCACCTCCTGGGATTTGAAAAACCTCGGCATTCTCGATCAAATAGTACCCGAGCCGATCGGTGGCGCTCACTCGAATCCCCTCAAAGCCGCTTCCATGCTCAAACAAGCTTTGTTGGAAAACTTAGCAGAACTGACACAGCTTACGGCTCAGCAGCGACGCGAGCTTCGGTATCAAAAGTTTCGCCACATCGGTGTATTCACTGAAATTTCTGCTTGAGCCGATCGATTCAGAGTTATCAGTTATGTAGTGAACAATCCCTTAACTTCCAACTCATAACTGATAACTCACTATTCTGCGGCTCTGTCAGCAGTGTTATAATTTCTCAGGTGACACGGCTTAACAGTTCTTAATGTTCATCTCATAATTAACTGTTATCACCCGCAGCCGACAGTTGTCTAATTTGCCTCAGAAGGCTGCAACGCTGTAGGGAGTTGCCGAGCGAAAGTATTAGGACACTGAATGAACCATCGAACAACAAAGCAGGCTCTGATTACCGGAGCCAGCAGCGGTATTGGCAAAGCGACGGCTCTAGCGTTCGCCGCCGAGGGCATAAATCTGGCATTAGTTAGCCGAGAGTCAGAAAACTTAGAAGCCGTTGCCGCAGCAGCCCGAGAAGTCGGAGTGAAAGCAGAAGCTTATCCCTTAGACTTAGCCAAAATTGAGCAAGTGCAAAGCAGCATCAGCGCGATCGCATCTCAATTGGGTTCCGTAGATATCCTGGTCAACAGCGCTGGCATGGGCTACACCGGCCCATTGACCGAAACGCCGCTAGCCGAGTGGCAGAGCGTTCTAGACCTCAATCTAACTAGCGTTTGGCAGTGCATTTTAGGAGTTTTGCCCTCCATGCGCGATCGCGGATCGGGAATCATCATCAACGTTTCCTCGATCGCGGGCAGCCAAACCTTCCCCAACTGGGGAGCCTACTGCGTCAGTAAATTCGGTCTCATGGCTTTGTCTAAAACCTTAGCCGCCGAAGAACGGGCTCACGGAATTCGCGTAACAGCAATCTGTCCGGGTTCTGTCAATACTCCCATGTGGGACACAGACACCGTGCACGCCGACTTCGATCGCACCGCCATGTTAACCCCAGAAATCGTCGCCCAATCTATTCTGCACGCAGTTCAGTTGCCAGCAAGTGCAGTAATTGAAGAAATCACGCTCATGTCCAACGCAGGAGTTTTGTGAACTTGAGATTTTAGACTGCTGGATTTTTCTCGAATTCAACAATCTTTGAATCTCTAGCTATATCCCCCAATCGAAAATCGAAATATCGATTCACCCTCACACCAAATTGTTATGACAATTGCATCTTCCACCGATTCCAATGGCTCGAACTCACTCTCGACTGACAGCATGAAACTGTTACAAACCGCAGATAATAACCCCCCGCGCATCCCCACTCGACCCGATCGCAATTCATCGCACGGTCAAGAATCCAACGTACCCGTACCCTCAGAAGTAGGCCAGGAAGAAATGATGGCCGCCGTTCGGACAATGCTGCTGGGAGTAGGGGAAGACCCCGAACGCGAAGGATTGCTCAAAACCCCGAAGCGGGTAGCAGAAGCAATGCGGTTTCTCACCAGTGGCTACAGTCAATCCCTCGAAGAACTCCTCAACGGCGCTATCTTTGACGAAGGTCACAACGAAATGGTACTGGTGCGAGACATCAGCGTATTCAGTATGTGCGAACACCATATGCTGCCGTTTATGGGCCGAGTTCACATCGCTTACATTCCCAACCAAAAAGTAGTGGGACTGAGCAAATTAGCCAGAATTGCCGAGATGTACAGCCGCCGGTTGCAGGTGCAAGAACGTTTGACGCGCCAAATTGCCGAAGCAGTTGAGACAATATTGGAACCGCAGGGAGTAGCTGTAGTAATGGAAGCCAGCCATATGTGCATGACGATGCGGGGCGTGCAAAAACCCGGTGCTTGGACGGTTACGAGTGCAATGTTGGGCGTCTTTCAAGATGAACAGAAAACTCGCGAAGAATTCCTGAATTTGATCCGCCACCAACCAGCATTCTTTTAGTCAGTTGACAGTTGACAGTTGACAGTTGGCAGTTGGCAGTTAACAGTAATTAGTAGGTTGGGTTGAGGGACGAAACCCAACATAATCTATCAAGCAAGGCTAATGACAGCTAACAGTCAGCAGCTAACAGTCAGCAGTCAACAGTCAACAGCCACAGTACAGGCTGTGGGAGCAATTCCATAATCTAAAATCTAAAATCTAAAATCTAAAATCAGATGACGATCGACTAATAAACCCATAAAATAGACGGGTGACTCATGACTTGTGACTAAATGAATCCTATTAAATTCGGTACAGATGGCTGGCGCGGCATCATTGCTGACGATTTTACCTTCGATCGCGTGGCGTTAGTCGCTCCCTTAGCGGCACAAGTTCTCGCACAAACCGGCGGCAGCGATGGCAGCAGCGGTACCGTAATTGTCGGTCACGACCGCCGGTTTCTGGCTGAAGATTTTGCCAAAACAGCGGCTGTTGCCATCCAGAACGCAGGATTTGACGTGCTGCTGAGCGAATCCTACGCCCCCACTCCAGCTTTCAGTTTAGCTGCCAAACAATTAAATGCTTTGGGTGCGATCGTCCTGACAGCCAGCCACAATCCCGGCGCATATTTAGGGTTAAAAGTCAAGGGGGGATTTGGCGGTTCAGTTTCGCCGGAAGTTACTCAACAGATAGAAGCAAAACTCGACAATCCGGCGGCACTTTCAGCAACTCCCGGGAAATTGGAGAATTTCAATCCTTGGCCGGCTTACTGCAAAACATTGCGGGAAATGGTAGATATTGAGGCGATTAAAGAAGCGATCGCCAGCGGCAAAATTACAGTATTTGTAGATGTAATGCACGGTGCCGCAGCCGGAGGATTAGCTCAAATTTTAGAAGAAACAGTGCACGAAGTCAACAGCGATCGAGATCCGCTGTTCGGTGGCGGTGCACCGGAACCTTTGCCGCGCTACCTGTCGCAGTTATTTCGGGTGATGCGTACTCACCAGCGAAAAAGTTCTGGTTTGTCGATCGGATTTGTATTTGACGGAGATAGCGATCGAATTGCAGCCGTTGACTCTAGTGGCAACTTTCTCAGTTCACAAATCCTAGTTCCCATATTAATCGAACATTTAGCAAAACGGCGCGGGTTGGCCGGGGAAGTCATCAAAACAGTCAGCGGTTCAGACATAATTCCCAAAATTGCCAAGCTGTACGACTTGCCTTTATTTGAAACGCCGATCGGTTACAAGTATATAGCCGATCGAATGTTAACCACCCAAGTCTTAGTCGGCGGCGAAGAATCGGGAGGAATTGGCTACGGTACGCACATTCCCGAACGAGATGCTTTGCTGTCAGCGTTGTACTTGTTAGAAGCAGTTGTCAAATCCGGGGAAGACTTAAGCGACATTTACAGCCGACTCCAACAAGAAACAAGCTTTACTTCAGCTTATGACAGAATCGACTTGCACCTAGCAAACATGGAAGAAAGGTCGCGTTTGCTGTCGCTGCTGCAAAATCAACCTTTAACAGAAATCGCCGGCAAAGCAGTTGTAGATTGCAACAAAGTTGACGGATATAAATTCCGTTTGGCTGACGGAAGCTGGCTGTTAATTCGGTTTAGCGGTACTGAACCGGTGTTGCGGCTGTATTCAGAAGCAGCGACATTGAAAGAAGTTATGCAAAACTTAAACTGGGCGAAAGCTTGGGCGCATAATTAATCAGAGTTTTCAACCGCAGATAAACGCTGATGAACGCGGATTACTTGAGATCAAATCTCTCTTTCTCCGTGTCCTCTGCGCCCTCTGCGGTTAAAAAAAGTATTGCCGTAGCAATCCTCCCATCAATTGTGAACTCTTTCTCTTCTCTTCTCTTCTCTTCTCTTCTCTTCTCTTCTTCGCGTCTTCGCGGTTCGTTAAAAAATCTTACTCACAATGAAATACTATTGCTATATCAGGTTAATTTTAGGATAAAAGCAAATGGCTTACAGCGATTTCAGCCTTGCGAGAGTCAAAAAAGATTTTGGATTAACCTTAGATGAAAGTCGCAATTTATTTGCCGAGACAAAACGAGTTTCACCATCCGAAATTTTAACAACCATCCTGATTGATTATGTACCGCTAGCCACTTTTATTTCCACAGAAAAAGCTCGTTCAGAATTTTTGATTGCCCCGATTTTAGCAGAAGTTCGGCGATTGTTAAACAAACGAGTTTCTCTTTTTTCCGGTAAGGATTTTACTGTCGATCCAGAAAGAGGTTTGCAAGGATTTTGCGATTATATTATTAGCGGATCTTCAGAACAATTGTTCATCAGTGCTCCGGTTATAACAATTTTTGAGGCAAAAAAGGAAGATATCATTGGCGGTTTGGGCCAATGCGTGGCCGCAATGGTAGCGGCTCAATGTTTCAATCGAAACCAAGACAGTGAGGTCGATCGCATTTACGGCGCGGTGACGACGGGTACTAACTGGAAATTCTTGATTTTGGAGGAAACTACTGTTTATATCGATCCGATTGAATACTATATTCAAGATGTTGATAAGATTTTGGGAATTTTGTTGCAACCATTTTCCCAATCTTTTGTTAATATGGAGCCGTAAGTTTTAAGAGAAATAATGACCGATCGCAAATTGCTAGTTGTAGCTACGGGCAATCCGGGTAAACTCAAGGAAATGCAAGTTTACCTGCAGGATTTGGGATGGGAATTGGAACTAAAACCGGAAGAGTTGGAAATCGAGGAAACAGGCGAAACTTTTATTGCTAATGCTTGCTTGAAGGCATCTGAAGTGGCAAAAGCAACGGGCAAATGGTCGATCGCCGATGATTCTGGTTTAATGGTAGACGCACTCGACGGCCAACCTGGGATTTACTCCGCACGCTACGGGAAAACCGATGCTGACAGGATATCTCGACTTCTCAAAGAATTGGGAAGCGAACACAACCGGGAAGCACAATTTGTTTGCGCGATCGCGATCGCCCGTCCCGACGGTACAATTGCCTTGCAAGTAGAAGGAATTTGCCGAGGCGAAATCCTGGAGACTCCTCGCGGTACGGGAGGTTTCGGATACGATCCCATTTTCTACGTACCCGCACAGCAACAGACTTTTGCCGAAATGACACCCGATATCAAGCGATCGCACTCTCACCGCGGCCGAGCATTCCAGGCTTTATTACCAAAAATGGCTAATATTGTCAACCCGTAATGCGGAAAAAAGCCAAAACAGGGGGTAACTGTGGCATTGGATATTGACACTTAGGTATCAAAACTAAACAGGAAAGAGGTTTTTCGTTGGCAATGACCAGTTACCGATGACCAATTACCAATGCCCTGTTTGGCCAATGCCCAATGCCCCAGTATCTTAGATTGCCTCCAAGTTCTTTTCCCCAGTCCGAATCCGAATAATTTGTTCTACAGGAGAGATGAAAATCTTGCCGTCGCCAATCTCGCCCGTGCGGGAAGCCGCGATAATTTTATCAACCACCATGTCAACCTGATCGTTTTCCACAACAATCTCGACTTTGAGCTTTTGCAAAAACTCAACGGTGTACTCAGAACCGCGATAGCGTTCTGTCATGCCCTTCTGACGGCCAAAACCTCTAACTTCAGAAACAGTCATCCCCACAATACCAGCATTGACGAGTGCGATTTTCACTTCGTCTAGTTTAAAGGGGCGAATAATAGCTTCAACCTTTTTCAAGTTTCTCACTCCTAACAGTTAGTACCTTCGTTATATTACTTAATCGGCGTGACATCTTTTAATATCACTGCCAGCAGCAAGTATTTTGTCAAGTATATTACCCTATCTTGTACTCGCGATGAAATGCACGCCAACCTTTAACAATCTTCTCGGATTTTCCGGGCGAGCGGGTTCTCGGTTCCGGCTGATCGCGGTAGAGTTAAGAAGACTGCAGCAGCCGTCCCCCGCCGATCTGCTAAAACAGAAAAAGAACGCAGGAGACAGGAGTTTTCCGAGTTTCCGCTTTGCTATGTCAGATTTGCACGTATTGCTGAAAACTATAATTGCCAGAGGCGGTCAGTTAAACTATTCCTATGCACCCAGCCAGCCCTCCTCCTGACCGCAGCGGGCTTGATGCCCTACTGAGAAATCGCCCCTTCCTCGCCTTGTGGACGGGCCAGTTATTAGCCCAAGTGGCGGATAAAATCTTTTACGTATTGCTGATTATTCTACTAAAAACAGGCGACTACCTACCCTGGCCTGTTTCTTGGCAGCATTCGGGAAATTCTATGCTGTCAGCGGTGATGATCGCCTACACAGTGCCGGCGATCGTCTTTGGTTCCGCAGCCGGTATCGTCGTAGACCGCTTTTCCAAAAAGCAAATGCTGATCGCCTGCAATGTGATTCGAGCCGGGTTGATTGTAGCTTTGCCGTTTTTGCCCAAAGCTTTTGTGGTTTTGTTGGCGATGACGTTTTTGATCTCTACCGTAACGCAATTTTTTGCTCCAGCAGAAGCGGCAGCCGTCCCCCTAGTCGTGGGGCGAGAGGGACTGATGTCAGCAAATGCTCTGTTCGCCTCGTCCACAATGGGCGGGATCATTATCGGGATGACGATCGGCGAACCGCTGTTTAGTTGGGTCAAACACAGCTTCGGATCAGCTTCTCAAGAGTTTTTGCTGGGCGGGTTGTACCTGATATCAGCAGGTTTGATCTATGCCATGCAGATCAAAGAAGGTCATGTCGGCAGCAGTGCCAAAAACGTCCATCCTTGGCAAGACCTCAAGGAAGGTTTGCGGTATGTGAAACACAATCACCTTGTCAGCAACGCGATGGTGCAGTTGACGATTTTGTATTCCGTGTTTGCGGCGCTTCAGGTGCTGGCGATCGCACTTTCAGGCAAAATAGGTCTCAAAGAAACTCAATTTGGCTTTTTGCTAGCTGCAGCAGGAGTCGGAATGGTCTTCGGCGCAGGCTTTTTGGGACACTGGGGCAGTCGGTTCCACCACAAACCTCTGCCGTTAATCGGTTTCTTGATGATGGGTTTTGTATTAGCAATGTTTGCCTTTACCCGACAGTTGTGGGTGGGATTCGGATTGAGTGCTCTGTTCGGTTTTGGTGCTTCGTTAATTAACGGGCCGATGCAGGCTCTGATTCAAGAAAAAACTCCAGAATCTATGCGGGGCAAGGTCTTTGGATTGGAAAACAATGCGATTAATATTGCTCTGAGCGTGCCTTTAGCGATTACCGGCCCGCTGACAGATGCTGTCAGCAAAGCCGTCCGATCGGATGACCTCGGCTTGCGGATCGTGTTACTGAGTTTGGGCTTTTTGGTCTCAGTGATGGGCATGGTAGCTTGGCGACATACCCGCAAAGTCTTGCAGGATGTTCTCTGAACTTTGGCAAGAAGGAAGAATGCAGACGGAAGGAAGAGGGAAGAAGAAGGAAAAGGGCTTTCTTTTCGCGATCGATCTCTAACATAACAACCGCTCTGATGATTAGGACGTTCTTAATTGCTGAAACGATTGTTTTTCTTGTCGAATGCCGAATCACGAATGCTCTAAAAGGGTGATATCACGGTAAACCGGCATAGAAGCCGCGATTTGCTCTGTTTCTTTTCTTCCTCTGCTGTTCCACAATGTCTCGATCGGGCGAACCCTCTCCGATCGCGAAATCTTTCGTAAAATCTCACCACTTAAATTTTCATAGTTTCATTAATTAAGATTAAAGTAGTATAAAAGCTTTCATTAAAAATCATAATTAGTTTAAGGAAGGAAATTCTGTGCAACTAAAAACTAAAGTGACCATCAGACGTGCAACTGGTGGATTTGCTCTGATTGACAGCTTGATCCGCCACGGCGTCAAGCATATTTTTGGTTATCCCGGCGGCGCAATTCTGCCGCTTTACGACGAACTCTACCGCGCTGAAGAAACTGGCGCTATCAAACATATTCTGGTGCGGCACGAGCAAGGTGCTGCTCACGCGGCCGACGGGTACGCCCGCGCTACCGGACAAGTTGGGGTTTGTTTTGCTACTTCGGGCCCGGGCGCAACTAATTTAGTGACGGGGATTGCGACAGCCCACATGGATTCGATCCCGATGGTAATTATTACCGGTCAGGTTCCCCGTCCGGCGATCGGCACTGATGCGTTTCAGGAAACAGATATTTACGGGATTACCCTGCCAATTGTCAAGCATTCCTATGTAGTGCGCGAGCCGGGAGATATGGCGCGAATTGTGGCTGAAGCATTCCACATCGCGAGTACAGGGCGGCCGGGGCCGGTGTTGGTTGACGTGCCCAAGGATGTGGGTTTAGAAGAATTTGACTATCTGCCCGTGGAACCCGGATCGGTGAGAATTCCGGGCTATCGGCCGACGGTGAAGGGAAATCCCCGGCAAATTAATCAAGCGATTCATTTGCTGAAGGAAGCAAAGCGTCCTTTGCTTTATGTGGGGGGCGGGGCGATCGCCGCGGGGGCCCACGAAGAAATTAAGGAACTGGCAGAACTTTTTCAATTGCCGGTCACGACAACTCTGATGGGCAAAGGTTGCTTTGACGAAAACCATCCTTTGTCGGTGAAAATGCTGGGGATGCACGGCACTGCTTACGCTAATTTTGCCGTTACCGAGTGCGATTTGCTGATTGCTGTGGGGGCGAGGTTTGACGATCGCGTGACCGGGAAATTAGACGAGTTTGCCGCGCGCGCAAAGGTGATTCACATCGATATCGACCCGGCGGAAGTAGGCAAAAATCGCGGTCCTGATGTGCCGATTGTCGGAGATGTCCGCCATGTTTTGATCGATTTGCTGCGCCGCTGTCGGGAAACTGGAGTTTCGGGGAAGACCGGACAGACTGCGGAATGGCTGCACAGGATCGATCAGTGGAAACAGGACTATCCGTTAGTTGTGCCTCATTACCCCGACATTTTGTCTCCGCAACAGGTGATTTCTCAGTTGGCTACTCAAGCGCCGGATGCTTACTACACCACAGATGTCGGTCAACATCAAATGTGGTCCGCTCAATTCTTGAACAACGGGCCGCGCCGCTGGATTTCCAGCGCTGGTTTGGGCACGATGGGTTTCGGGCTGCCGGCGGCGATGGGCGCGAAAATGGCGCTGCCGCATGAGCAAGTGATTTGTATTGCTGGCGATGCTAGCGTGCAAATGAATATTCAAGAGCTGGGAACATTAACACAATACGGCATTAATGTCAAGATTGTGATTGTAAATAACGGCTGGCAGGGAATGGTGCGGCAGTGGCAGCAGGCTTTCTACGGGGAGCGTTATTCGTCGTCGAATATGACTGTAGGGATGCCGGATTTTGTGATGCTGGCTGAAGCTTACGGGGTGAGAGGGATGCTCGTTTCGCGGCCGGAGGAACTCAAAGATGCGATCGCTCAAATGCTCGCCCATGACGGCCCGGTGCTGATGAACGTGAAGGTGACGAGGGACGAAAACTGCTATCCGATGGTAGTTCCAGGTAAGAGCAACGCTCAAATGGTTGGTTTGCCCGAACGCAGCAAGTTGCAATCTGCGGAGTTGGTTTATTGTCCGAGTTGCGGCGCGAAGAATGTTTCGAGCAATAAGTTTTGTCCTGAGTGCGGGACAAAAGTTTAACTAGGGACACGGCAATGCCTTGTTTGGCAGGGGTTTAAACCCCTGCCGATATTTCGGGTTAAGCGGTTTTTCGGGTTAAGTTGACACGATGAAAGGCAATGCGATGTCCTTACCCGGATCTGCTGTTTCACATGGAACACCATGTCCGCTGGCATCGCATCGAGAGCTTTAATCTGTAATCTGCAAGCATATTTTATGAGCCAGTGTCTAAACCCTGATTGCCTATTCCAAAACCCCTCTGGCTCTACAAAATTTTGTCAAAAATGCGGGAATAAACTGCTATTGGGCGATCGCTACGGAGCCCAAAAAATTATTGGACAAGGGGGATTTGGGCGCACTTTTCTAGCTGTTGACGAGTATAAACCCTCAAAACCTCCCTGCCTTATTAAACAATTCTACCCCCAATTTCAAGGTACTTCTATTATCCAGAAAGCTGCTGAGTTATTTGAGCTGGAAGCAGTCCGCCTAGAACAGTTGGGTAAACATTCTCAAATTCCCGAATTATTAGCATATTTTAGTCAAGATGAACGGCAGTATTTAGTCCAAGAATTCATCGACGGTGAAAATTTAGCCCAAACACTAGAATCTAAGGGATATTTTAGCGAAACGCAGATTCGCAACTTGCTTAATAATTTACTGCCAGTATTCGAGTTCATTCACTCTCGCCAAGTTATTCACCGAGATATCAAGCCAGAAAATATTATTCTTCGGCAAGATGGGCAACTGGTTTTAGTTGACTTTGGAGCCGCGAAATATGCGACACAAACGGCTCTAGGGCTAACGGGAACGAGAATCGGGACGGCTGGATATACGGCACCCGAACAAGCCAACGGGAAACCGATTCATGCTAGTGATATTTATAGTCTGGGTGTTACTTGTCTGTGTCTTTTAACTGAGGTTGAACCGATTGATTTATTCGATGATAGCGAGTTTGAGTGGGTGTGGCGAGAACACTTAAAAACATCTGTCAGTTCGGAACTGGGTCACATTTTAGATAAAATGATACAACCTGCTATTAAAAAACGTTATCAATCTGCTACTGAAGTGTTGCAGGCTCTTGCTTCTCAATCACCTCCATTATCAGCTCAAACACCTCCATCGGCACCGCCACCAGACTCGCTTAAGTCAGCGCAGGGTGTTGACTATACTCGTCTCCGGGATTTATTAGCAGCAGGAAAGTGGAAAGAGGCGGATCAGGAAACACTCAAGGTAATGCTGAAAGTAGCTAGACGGGAGAAGGAAGATTATTTTGATACGGGCTCAATTGATAATTTTCCTTGCGATGATTTACGCACCATCGACCAGTTGTGGATAAAATATAGTCAGGGTCGCTTTGGTTTTAGCGTCCAGAAAAAAATTTGGTTGGAAGTGGGCGGCAAAGTTGATTGGGATACTGAAAAGAAGCTAGGCGATCGTGTCGGTTGGCGGAAAGGAGGCAGTTGGTTGGACACAAAAAACCTAACCTATAATAAACAAGCACCTGTGGGCCACCTCCCTAGGCAACTGTGTGGGTGGTGGGGTGGGTTCCGGGGTTTGGGTGTGAAGTGGCGTTATGGTTCTTCTCTCGCATCAAGAGCTGTAAGCTGTAATTTATAGCGATTTCAGCCCTTTGTCAAGTCTTTTTTTGAGAACCTTTTTCTACGAAGTTATCGGCTTTTAGTCATTTCATTACCTGTTACGCTTTGATATCACTCTTCAAACAACAGACTTGCGAAATTCGGGTCATAGCAATTGGCTAACACAAACTGTTTAGGGTTCAGAAACCGGGTTTTTAACCCAATATTTGGTTGTAGTCAGCAGATTCGGTAAAAACCCGGTTTCTTTGGTCAGTGCGTAAATCCTAATCTACTCTAAATTCGAGATAAAATGATGCGTTATGCCATTGTGATCGAAAAAACACCCAATAACTATTCAGCATATCCACCAGATTTACCCGGATGTGCAGCCACAGGCGCTACCCTTGCGGAAGTACAGCAGCAAATTAAAGAAGCAATCGAATTTCACTTAGAAGGATTGCGAGAAGAAGGTTTACCGATTCCCGAACCAACTACGCTTTGTGAGTATGTAGAAGCACGGTAGCAGGGCAAAATATTTCATAAATTAAGCACAAATAGAAGCTGATTTAGGCGTAAAACAAGCAGCGCAATAAATCCGAGGACTAAAGTTTTCACTAGAAACATTTTTTATTAATGGTAATTGACCCCATATAATATCAGAAATAAGTAGGAAAATCAAATAAACTTTGTGGTTTACTCAAAATAGGAAAATTCGCGGGAGTGGCAAATGAATCTTTATTTGGGAATAGATTTCGGCACGACTGGCGCCCGATCGACAATCATCGACTCCCAGGGTACAATCCATTGCGAGACAGAACATACTTTTGCCAACGCGCAACAGCCAGAATTGCCCTCGGTGTGGCAAAATGCGCTGTGGGCTGTAATTGAGCAAATTCCCCCAACAATCCGCCGTCAGGTAAGGGCGATCGCCCTTGACGGCACATCTTCCACTGTCATGCTGTGCCATACCGACGGTATACCAGTATGCGAGCCGATTTTATACAATGATGCGCGCGGTGCAGCGGTGACAGAGAGGTTGCGGGCGATCGCCCCTGCCAACCACACAGTATTAAGCGCTACATCCAGTCTGGCAAAACTCCTGTGGTGGCAGGAGGGCGGGCTAGAAGCCCACCCGACAAAACAATTCAGTCTTTGTGGAACAGGCATCTTGCCTGTTGTTGAGAAGCTTTATTTCCTGCATCAAGCTGACTGGCTGGCATTTCTGCTGCACGGGAAATTAGGAATTAGCGACTATCACAATGCTTTGAAACTCGGTTTCAATGTTGATACTTTGTGCTATCCGAATTGGCTGACACAGGGAATTGCGGGCGCTGCAACGCCTGAATTGCCACAAGTTGTCGCACCGGGCACGCCTGTGGGGGAAGTGAGAGCTCAAGTGGGCGATCGCTTCGGTTTTCCCCGCGATTGTATGATTTGTGCTGGTACAACCGATAGCATTGCAGCATTTTTAGCAAGCGGTGTCAATTTACCAGGGGAAGCAGTAACTTCTCTCGGTTCTACACTAGCAGTCAAACTGTTAAGTCATACCCGCGTAGATGATTCTAGATACGGGATTTACAGTCATAAATTAGGCGATTTGTGGTTAGTTGGAGGTGCTTCTAATACCGGAGGTGCCGTGCTGCGACACTTTTTTACGGATGTGGATTTGGAAAATTATAGCACACAAATTGATCCAGAACAAGAGAGTTTACTGGATTATTACCCATTGTTGAAAAAGGGCGATCGCTTCCCAATTAATGACCCGAATTTGCCGCCCCGACTCGAACCGCGTCCAACTGATTCAGTGGAATTTCTGCACGGTTTGCTAGAAAGCATAGCGCGGATTGAAGCGCGGGGATATCAATTATTGCAAGAATTGGGTGCAACTCCTTTGACAAAAGTTTATACTGCTGGCGGCGGGGCCAAAAATGCGGTTTGGAGTGCGATTAGAAAGCGTTATTTAAAAGTGGCTGTTGAAACGCCGGTTCATACTGCGGCTGCTTATGGGACGGCGCTGTTGGCGATGCGGGGTGCGATGGGGATATAATGCTAATTTTCGCGCACCATCCACACTAAAAATCCCAATATTTTATCTACTGGAGGTAGCGGATAATCGGTAAGATCGATCGTCACTATTTGCCCTTCCAGCTTGAGAAACCGCCAAGCTGTGCCGCTGGAAACGCTGCCGTAGATGACGGAAATCGATCGCCCTTTGGCTTCATTAAATCTCTGGGCCGCCACCATTTCAGCAATACATTGACCCAAACCTACTTTCAAATCTCCTTTTTTAGCTTCCACCATCACAATTACCGGGGCCTCCACGTCTAATTGTTCCGGGGAACGGCTGATGATAAAATCGCAAACTCCTGTAAGTCCAACAGCTACATCAACATTAAATTCCTCACCCGAAAACACGCTGATTTGTTGGTTCAGAATCCTGCGAACTTCCAGCAATACAGGGTTGATAATAGCTTCAGAACGGGCTTTTTCGGTGCTAGTGGCGATCGCCCAAGGCAAATTTGTCTCCAGCATGGTTTGCAATGCTGTTGCGGGTGCGATCGGTTCCATTTCCGGCAGAAATCTGATTCCTTCCACTACTGTAAGATTGAAGGCTTCTTTAACCTTGCCGATGGTCGTAAATTGACTGTAAGACATAAGAGTTTAGGTTTTTATTTCTACTTTTTACTTAGATAAAACGAAGTTTGAAACCGCGTCTACACAAACGAGGTTTCCGACATGGACTAAAGATAAAAACGTAATTTTTACCGCCTTTTAACCGCCCCTTCTTCAAGCCGCTATTCTAGGTTTTGCCTGTATAGACGCGGTTTAAACCGCCGGATTTTCTCTTACACTCGCTGCAACTTAGCTGTTCTCGGATCGATAATTTTTCTGCCCAAACCTGAAAACTTAATTGCCAAATTAATTTTGTCGCCCGCCCCTAAAACGTGCGTAATTTCTCCAACTCCAAAAGCATGATGAAAAACCCGATCGCCCGTTTGCCAATCCGCCGATTGTCCATTGTTTCCCGCTTGAGAACTGCCGGAATTAGCGGCTGAATTATTAGTTTTTCCCTTAGATGCAGCCGTTTTCCCCGCTTGAGTTTTCTTCGCACTTCCAGCCAGCAAATGTGTCGGCAATTCCCCTAAGAATAGCGAAGGGGTGCAGTGTTCCCGGAAGCCTCCCCAAAGGCGGCGTTCGCGAGTGTGGGTGAGAAATAGCAATTCCTGGGCGCGAGTGATGCCGACGTAGCACAAACGGCGTTCTTCTTCGATCGCTTTCGGGTCGTCCAAGCTGCGGAAATTGGGAAATAAACCCTGTTCCATCCCGACTAAAAATACCACGGGAAATTCTAACCCTTTGGCTGAGTGCAGCGTCATCAGCGACACGCGGGAATCTTCTTCCTGCAAATCATCTAAATCGGAGGCTAAAGATGCTTTTGCTAAAAATGATGTCAGCGTCGGTTCTTCGTTTTGTTCTTCAAATTGTAGCACTGCATTGTACAATTCTATGACGTTTTCTATGCGATTTGTGGCTTCGTCGGTTCCTTGATTTTTCAAATCTTGAACGTAGCCTGAATCTTCGATAATTCCTTGGACAATTTGCGAAGCCGGCAGGGTTTCAACTTGGGATTGCCAACGACCAATCATTTCGGCAAACTTAATAATAGCTTTTGCCGATCGCCCTGCTAGAGTATTGACCGAAGATTCATCGCTGAGGATTTCCCACAGGGGAATGCCTAACTGAGTTGCAGCGTCTTCGATTTTGGAAAATGTGGTATCCCCAATGCCGCGACGGGGAGTATTGATGATGCGTTTGAGGCTGACGCTATCGTCGGGATTGGCAAGCGCCCGCAGGTATGCTAGGATATCTTTGATTTCTTTGCGATCGTAAAACTTCAGGCCGCCGACAATGTTGTAAGGAATGTCTAAACGCATTAACGCTTCTTCAAACGAGCGAGATTGAGCGTTTGTGCGGTAGAGAATCGCAAAGTTACTGCCGTTTTCGTATTCGGAGTTTTGGCGCTTTAAGGAATGAATTTGACCTGCTACAAATTCCGCTTCATCTAATTCGTTGTCGGCGCGCCAGACAACAATCGGAGCTCCCGGTTCGCGAGTCGGGCGCAGAATTTTCTCGATCCGTTCGGTATTGTGTTCGATCAAGTGGTTCGCCACTTGCAGGATATTTTCGCGCGAGCGATAATTTTCCTCTAATTTTACCATTGTCTGAGTTTTTTCGTCTGACAAACCATCTCCGAAATCCTCTTGAAATTCCAGCAATATGGTATAATCTGCCATGCGAAAGCTGTAAATTGATTGATCGACATCGCCCACGACAAAAATCGAGCGGTTTTGCCATTTATCGAAGTTTTTCGGGTCGGCGTTATTTGTCACCAACATCCGAATCAAATCGTATTGAGTGCGGTTAGTATCTTGGTATTCGTCAACTAAAATATGGCAAAACTTTTTATGCCAGTAACTTAATACTTCCTCGTTTTGGCTCAAAAGTTTAACGGGAACGAGGATTAAATCGTCAAAATCTAGGGCATTGTTGGCTGCTAAAGCGTCTTGGTAGCGACTGTAAACATCGGCAATCACGCGACCTCTGTAATCCGGTTCTGCTGCTTGGTATTCTTGAGGCGACAAGCCTTTATTTTTAGCGTTGCTGATGACATAGCGGACTTTTCGCGGGTCAAATTTCTTGTCGTCGAGGTTCAGTGTTTTGGTTACGATTTGTTTGACGATACTTTGAGCATCTGACTCGTCAAAAATCGAAAAATTTTTCTGCCACTTGCGGCCTTTTTCGTCTTGGTATTTTTCAATATCGTAGCGGAGAATGCGGCCGCACAAAGAGTGAAAAGTCCCCATCCAAATGTGTTTGGTAATTCTTTGGTAAATTTGCGATCGCAATTTGGTTTGTACATCCGGGGCTAAGTCTACCAAAGGTTTGCCATATTCCGCTTCAGCTTGCTGAGTGGCCAGCAATTTCTCAATTCTTTCTTTCATCTCCCTGGCGGCTTTATTTGTAAATGTCACCGCCAGAATATTTTCAGGATCGACTCGATGGGTGCGAACTAAGTTAGCAACTCGGTAAGTTAGAGCTCTTGTTTTGCCGGAACCAGCGCCCGCTACTACTAACAGCGGCCCGTTATAATGGGCGACTGCTTGGCGCTGAGATGGGTTGAGGTGGCTGAGGAAATCAGTGGTTTGAGTCATAGCTAGAAAGTTAGTTTAATTTTTTAAGGAGTAAATAATACTTGGTATGCGATACCGCGAGTTTTTTTTAAGGTAAGGTGCGCCTAGCGCACCCTATATTATAACTAGAACGGTGATTTTTTAAACTTTAAATATTTTTGGGTCAAGCGACTTGTTTAAGCTAAGGTGTTTGGCGCGCACCCTACACTATAACTAGATAGGTAATTTTTTTTAACGTTTAAATATCCGTGTCAGCCACATTGCTGCTAATATTCCCAAGCCAATCCAAATGGCAACAATCACAACAGCGGCAGCCCGATTTATCGGTTTTCCTCGCTCTATTTCTGCGGCTGCTTTTTCCCGACACTCGGCTAAAACCTGTGGCGGAATCATCTTCAGTACCAGCCAAATTCCCAAAGGTACAATTATCAAATCATCCAAGTAGCCGAGAATCGGTATGAAGTCAGGAATTAAATCGATCGGGCTAAAAGCGTAGGCAACCGTAAGGCCTGCTAAAATTCTGGCGTACCAAGGTACTCTCGGGTCTGTACTGGCTAAATAAACAGCGTAAGTTTCTTTTTTGAGTCGGCGGGCAACTTGTTTTAAGGATTGCATCTTTTAATTTTTTACACTCTTCAATAGTCCGGACAATTTTTAAGCAGCGAAAGTACCATAATACACTACTGAAGGAAGGTTAGAATGATTTAAAATAAAATTCCATTCTCAATCTAAATTGTCAATAAAAGTCCAAAGTAGATGCTTATTGAATTCGAGGCTTTTATAATAACAGATTTAAAACACAAATAAAAATTATTGAGAAGAGTGACGATTAGATACTTCATATTTGGCTCAATTTAAGGCGATTAGGCTGGCATTGAATTGAAATGAAAATCCAGCCGTTGGGGATGAGGATATTGATAATCGGCTCAACCTGTAAACTATTGGTAACAAGAAAAATTACTTCTAAGGGACAGGCTTTTATTCAGAAACATTCGGGTATTTTTCGGTGGTTCTGTTTGAGGACACGAGGGAGTTTGTTGCAGACTTAAACTAATTGATAAATAGTCTCAAATTCGACAATAGAAATTACATAAATTTCCCATCCCTGTTCAGCTTTGCCAGCTATAGCAATCCTTGCAGGAGTCGTAATTTTTTTACCCCACCCCAACCATCCCCGAACCCGCGGGGAGAAAGTAAGAAATTCACAAATGATGCGAGGATTGCTATATGCTATTATAAAAGTAAGCTTTTTCCTCAAATTTTTTGTTACTTTTTTTTAAAAAACAACAATCAATGACGGCAATAACTGTCGGCTCAGGATTTAATGACTGGAGAAAATACGGCTCAAAAAGTTCTCGATCGCTTCCTCTATGAACTAAACCGTTCAGTGCAAACACAGGGATTCGCAAACGGTATCCGTATCCTGTCGTCATCTCATTTATGAGGTTCGGACGCAAGCAGAATTGACCCAACAGCAACTTGCAGATCGCATTGGGGCAAAACAGTCGCTGATTGCGCGGTTTGAAGAGTATATTGATTAGCAAGTTCAACTTTCTAGTATTGAACAAGTTAGTCGAGCAGAGAAACTAACATCTGAACGAATTCAAGGAATATTTAAGCATCAGTATACTCAGAAAAAAACTCCGGATGGTCAGGAATTAAGCTAGTCGGTCTTGATGAAATCAGCCAACGTAAAGGACATCAAAACTTTATCACAGTTGTCGGCGACATTGAAGCGGGGAAATTAATTGAAGTGATTGACAGTCATCGGACGGAAGATATCATTAAAACCTTGAATCAGCAGCCATTAGAGGTGGGCGAGCAAGTCGAAGAAGTTAGTGTTGATATGTGGGGAGGGTTGCCAAAAGTTGTGCAATAAGTCTTTCCGAATGCGGAGATTGTTATTGATAGCTTTCATGTGATGAAAACTGTGAATGAAGAGTTAAACAAGATTCGCAAGCAAGTCTCTGAGCGAAATAGCAAGTTCATTCTCCTAAAGAACGCCAAAGATTTGACCGAATAAGAAACCCTAAAATTCAGGCAAATTTTACAGCGCTCAAAGCGATTAAGAAAAGCATACCAGTAGAACGAAGAGCTTCGAGGCATTTATGAGAAGCGGTTGACTGTTGAGGAAGGTAAGTGTCAGATTAAGCAAGGGTTAAATCAGGCGCGGTCTATCTATTGTGAGGTCATCACGACGATTCATAGTCACTTAGATGGAATTTGCAACTATTTTCGGAGCCGGAAACGAATGGTGTGATGGAGGGAATTAATAATCGAATTAAGCTGATTAAACGGCAAGCTTATGGCTTTGTCAATTTCAATAATTTGCGTGAGCGGCTGCTAGCCTGCTTTTCTGATTAGCCAAAGTTATCACCGGGGTAATTGCTCAACCCCCTTGACAAGAAGACGAGATAGACATTAGATAAAGGAATGGAAAAACTTCCCGACTTAAAA
>NZ_JAUBRN010000071.1:0-31390 GCF_036701875.1 Microcoleus sp. MON1_C5
TTACATCAGAAAATCTTTGGAATTGGTTTACTCACTGCTGTTATTGTACCTCATCTTTATGAGAAAGGCTATACCTTCTGGATCACCTTTCCCTACTACCAAGGATATGGACCTATTACCAACCTGACGCTGCTGTTCGGCTACTCAATACAAATCTTCGCCGATTTTGCCGGTTACTCCTTAATTGCGATCGGTTTTGCAGCCGCTTTGGGCTACAAAATTCCCGACAACTTCGACTTTCCCTACATCTCTCGTTCCCTCTCCGAATTCTGGAGAAGGTGGCACATTTCCCTCTCAACTTGGCTCAGAGATTATCTATACTTTCCCCTCGGCGGAAACCGCAAAGGAAAAAGCCGAACTTATGTTAATTTAATGACAGTAATGACTTTAGGAGGATTATGGCATGGGGCTGCTTGGAGTTATGCAGTTTGGGGAATTTATCACGGATTTGGTTTAGCCGTAGAACGCTTTTTTGGGTTCGATAAATCAAAAAAAAAATCGCAAGAACCAAATCAAGCAGAAACCAAACCAATGTGGCAGCAATTATTATTTGACACCCTTAGCGTTTTAGGAATTTTCTCTTTTGTTTCCGTGGGATGGCTGCTTTTCAAACTGCCTCGATTTGAAGAAGCGGTTGACTTCGCAGCTACTTTAGTTCGCAACTCTAAAATCAGGCCCGCTTGGAATCAAATTATTCCGACGCTATTTTTTCCATACCCGTAGTAATTTATCACATTCCTCATTTTCCTACTTTGCAAAATCTGATGAAACAGGATTCAAATAAAAACGGTCAAAAAGTCTGGAGCCTTTATCAAGATTTAGCTTTAGGAATTATGCTAGTAATGATATTCCTCAACAGCGGCAGCTCGAAACAATTTATTTATTTCCAATTCTAGAAGGTGTTCTATGTTTGTCAAATTCCAGTTGCGATCTATTTTGCGCCCGGTACTAATTTTTCTGTTTCTAATGAGTTTTTATCAAGTGCTCGTCAGCGGCGGAGTTTTGCCAGCTTCCGAGGGACCTACCCAGAGGGAAAATAATATTGTCAGATCTCAAAGGTATGTATATCAGCAGGATTCAGATCTGAAAATGGTAATCGTAGGTAGTTCCCTAGCTGCCAGGCTTAATGAAAAACACATTGGAGAGGGCGTAAAGAACTTAGCTTTCGGGGCAAGATCCAGCAAAACAGGTTTAGAAATAGTTAAAAGAAGTAAAAGCAAGCCTCCGATCGTTTTGGTAGAAATTAATGATACTATTACCCGCAAAATAGATTCAGAGTTACTTGATTCTTTGTATCACCCTATTTTTTATTGGATGCGTCAGTATCTGCCAATGCTCAGAGAGGAATACCGTCCGATTAGCGTTTTTATTGATTATTTAAAAAGTCGCTCGAAGCAGAATCAAAAACCAATGAGTCGAGAGGCACTAGATAGCATAGAAGGTCGAAATGTTACTCCAGAATTATCGAAAAAAGCTATCCAAACGACAGTTGATATTCAAAGCATACCTTTGTCTGAAAAAGATGCAGAAAATATGAAACAAGAAGCTGATTTGATGAGAAATCAAATCGCAGAAATCAAAAAAAATACCGGGGCAAAAGTAGTTTTATTTGACATGCCGCGTGAGTCGCGAGTTAATACTACAATCAGGATAAAACAAGTACAAGAATTGGCGAAAAAGCTGTTTCCGCCCGATAGTTTTGAGTGGCTGCCGCCCCCGAAAGAGCGAGAGTGGCGCACCAATGATGGCATCCACTTGATCCGCAGCGACGCTAAAGATTTTGCCGAGTTTTTGAGGGATAATACCATTTTAGATTTGAGATTAAAGAATTGAAGAATTGGGAATGACTTATTCCATATGGGTTTGGAGCACGGGCCTACAGTTGCATTCTTTTTTTGGATAAGTATAAATTCCTGGGCACGGGTAGCGGCGGGCTTTCTTGGCAGGGCGCCTACAAAAGAAAGGTTGTAATTTTAATTGAAGTATGCACTACTACAAATAGAGCAAGTTTGGTTAAAGAACGATCGTGAGGTTTGTACTGAGGACTGAAGTCCTCAAAGCCCTAAAAGCCACAGGACAAACAATTTGATTATCAAAATCAACCGGACTTGATGTGAGTTCAGCGTCAATAAAATCGAACAATGGCACGCTGAAATCAGATTATTGCGATCGAAAAAGGCATCAAAAGCCGCTCGGTTCAAGAACTGGCAGAAGCTCAAAAAGCTCTCCAGAAGCCTGCTGTGCTTTCTGGAATCTCCCGCACTTACCGTCCCAAAGACGAAGAAGGCGAACAACTGCCGCCAGAGTCCAAAAAAGTTGAAGTCAAAGCAGAAGAGATTATCCGCAAAACGACTGAAATTTTGACCAAACTCTTCGACGTAACCGCAACCAAAGATTGGACAAATTGTAGCGCCCGCGCGGACGTAACTGTAGACGGAAACGTGCTTTTGAGCGAAGTTCCCGTCAGCTATTTGCTATTCATTGAAAAGCAGTTAGCAGATTTGCAAGCATTTATCAAAAAACTTCCAGTCTTAGATGCTTCCGAGAGTTGGAACTTTGATGCTTCGGCAGACTGTTGGGCCACAGAACCGGTGCAAACTCTCAAGACTTTTAAAACTCCGCGCAATCACGTTAAAGCTGAAGCTACCGAACACCATCCGGCTCAAGTCGATGTTTATTACGAAGATATTACGATCGGCTATTGGCGGACTGTCAAGTTTTCTGGAGCAATGCTGGCGCGGCGGATCAATGAGTTGCTGCAAAGGGTGGAAATCTTGCAGCAAGCTGTTATGTTCGCCCGCGAAGAAGCTAACAATTCTGAAGTTGAGGAACAGAGAGTGGGAGAGCGAATTTTTCAGTTTATTTTTCGCTGATTGCTTGCTTTTTTGATAGTTATGGTTTAAGCTCTAAACAGAGTACAAGTTAAAACTCAAACTTCAACTTAAACCGTACAAATGTGATAGTGCAGGTTCGACTCCTGTCCCTCCTACCCAAAATAGGGCCCAAAATAGGGGGGTAGCCCAATTGGCAGAGGCAGCATTGCGTACAAATTCAACAGCAAGCTATTACTCTAAACTCAGCATTCACCGCCGATCGCTAAAACGAATGTCAGGAAAATCACATCATCGAGGTTGCTGGCTCATATCCAGCCCCCTCTACCAAACGCAGGGGGGTAGCTCAATCGGTAGAGCGCGATGCTATTAATCTTAAATCCTTGACTTAAAGGTGATAGCGTGCCCAAATGGGCGGTAAATATAAACCCAGTAGTAAGGTCAGAACTGCTGGGTTTTATGCTAATAATTGATTCAATTCGTTAAATCCGTCAGTCCTGGACGTATCAAGACAGATGATTTATTGCATCAATCCTCACTGCGAACAACGCGAAAATCCTGCTGCTGCTCAAAATTGTCAGGCTTGCGGCACGGATTTGTTAATTGGCGATCGCTATCGTATCCTTAAACCAGTGCGATCGCCCAATCCCGCACGCCCCACAGACATCTTTGAAGTCGAAGATTTGGGAACCGGAGAAAACGAATGGGGAACTGTCAAAATTTTAAAACTCTTGAAACAGACCCACAATCACGATTTAGTTCGCTTGTTCAAGCAAGAAGCGCGAGTTTTGATTTGGCTGGCAGGAAAGAGTTCAGTTCCCCAAGTCGAACCTGACGGTTATTTCCCAATTAAACTCCCCCATAACTTCCAGAAATTGTCTTGTTTGGTGATGGAAAAAATTACCGGAGAAAACTTGGCAGAATTCTTAACTAAAAAACAGTCCGTTTCTCAAAATCTCGCTCTAGATTGGCTGCAACAAATGCTTCATATTTTGCAGGAAATCCACAAATATCATGTAGTACATCGGGATATTAAGCCATCCAACCTGATGGTTGAAGCCAATGGGAAATTGAGATTAATTGACTTCGGCGCCGCCACAGAAGCAGATATAGAGACCGCACCCATAGGTTCTGCTGGATACGCCGCACCGGAACAAATTCTAGGTAAAGCAGGCGTGCGATCGGACTTTTTTGCCCTAGGGCGTACTTTTGTACATTTATTAACAGGCATACAGCCAAGTCACTTTCCCGTTAATGAAAAAACTGGTAAAATTAATTGGAGGAACCAGGCTGTAGATATTGACCCGTTACTCCTAGACTCGATCGACGAATTGATCGAACCGCTACCAGAAAATCGACCTGAAAATACCCAAGTTATTTTAGAAAAATTAAAAATTTATGAGGGAGACCCCCTGCAAAAGGGGGACACAACATCGCTTCAATAAATCTCTTCCAGCCGGCGAAAATCCCGCTCAACTTCTGCCCACAAAGCCCGATTGTGAGGGTCAGTTTTCACAGCCTTTTTCAAATAAATTCTCGCCTTATCAACCTGCTTTTCTCCGATCAAATGCCGTCCCCAGCGCTGATAGGCGATCGCCTGCCACTGACGCACCTCCAAATCTTCGGGAACCCGCTGGGCCAAACCCTCAATCAAGGCGATCGCCCGCGGGAACCTCTGATATTTCAGCAACTGCTGCAGCTCAAAATAAGCATCTTGCTTTAACTTTTGTTCTACCGCCGACAGATCCGCATTAGAGGGAACTGCCGCCTCTTTTCGAGTCACTTTAACTGCCTGCGGTTGAGCTTTCACCCCCCGATCCGGCGGTGTCCAAGTAGGCGGCACAGTTGAATTGGCAACTTTCGACTCCGCAACATGGTGGGGGGCAACATTCACCAGGAACTTATAAGCCTCAGTAATAGCAATAAACTTATTCTTAGCCTGTTCGTTTCCCGGATTCACATCCGGGTGATACTGTCTGGCTAACTGCCGATAAGAGGCCTTAACTTGCGATAAACTCGCGCCAGACCTCAGTCCTAACTGTCGGTAATAATCTGCAATATCCATTTAGCATGAATGAGCGTTTATAATACCATTAAATATGGCAGAATCCTTAAATGTAAAGATTCTGCCAAAATTTACTGCGAACTAGGTTGTAGTGCGAGGGTTGCCCGCACTACTGAAGCGCAAAAATAACTTACGGACGATCTTCGATCACTCTGTCAATCAAGCCGTATTCCTTGGCTTCCTCAGCGGACATGAAATAGTCGCGATCCATGTCCTTCTCGATTTTCTCGATCGGCTTGCCAGTATTCTTAGCATAGATATTATTGAGTTCGTGGCGCAGCCGCAGAATCTCTTTCGCCTCAATCTGAATATCCGTTGCTTGTCCCCGCGTGCCCCCAGAAGGCTGGTGAATCATGATTCGCGAGTGAGGCAAAGCTAAGCGTTTCCCCTTCGCACCGGCAGCTAACAGGAAAGAACCCATCGAAGCAGCCAAGCCCACACAAATCGTCACCACGTCCGATTTAATGTGCTGCATGGTATCAAAAATAGCCATGCCAGCCGACACCATCCCGCCTGGGGAATTGATGTACAAAATAATATCCTTACCTGAATCTTCCGAATCGAGATAGAGCATCACAGCGATGATTTGATTGGCAATTTCATCGTCAACGTCCCTGCCCAAGAAAATAATCCGTTCCCGGTAGAGGCGATCGTAGATATTAATCCACTGAGTATCATAACCACCCGGCATTTTGTAGGGAACTTTTGGCACACCTATAGGCATAATTCGGAACTCCGTTTAGTTGGTAATTGGTGAGCGGGCAATTGGTTCGGGTTTATTAGTTATTTGTTACTTGTTATTTCCGGTTTTTTAGTTTTTGGTTATATAATGACCAATAAACAATAACCAATAACTAATAACTAATAACCCATAACCGAATTAGATGACTCCAGCCGGCAGCGGTTTCGGCAATTCTTCCGAACTTTCAAGAACGCGATCGATCAAACCGTATTCTTTAGCTTCCTGGGGCGTCAGGTACAGCAACCGATCCATATCTTTAGTAATCTTTTCGATCGGTTGGCCAGTACAGCTTGCAAAAATCTCAAGCATCGTCGCTTTATTTGCCAGCACTTCCTTAGCCCGAATTTGAATGTCGCTTGCTTGACCCCGCGTGTAAGCCTTGGGTTGGTGCAACACAATCGAAGCGTGCGGCAAACTCGCCCGAAAGCCTTTTGTACCAGCCGCTAAAAGCATCGCAGACATCCCCATTGCCGAACCGAGGCAAATAGTGTGCACGGGCGGCTTAATATACCTGATCGTATCGCAGATAGCGAAGGCTTCTGTTTCAAAGCCGACGGGTTCGCCACTGTAACCAGAAGTGCCGGTCGAGTTGATGTAGATTTTGATCGGCTTATCCGGGTCTTCGTACTGCAAGAACAACAGTTCAGCGATAATCAGTTCTGTTACCGCAGGCACTAGAGGCATCCCCAGATAAACGATCCGCTCCTTCAGCAACAGGGATGGCAAATCGGGAGGTGGCGTCCGAGAGTTCCCTTCCCCGTAGTATGGCGATTGCACAGCTTTAATTGGTGTGTTCATATAACCGAAATGTTGCCTGAACTGATGGAGCTATTCTTAAAGAAATAGTAACGCAATCTTTAGGTATCCCGCATGAAAGTTAGTTTGCTCCCGGTTTTAAACGACCCTAACCTTGACGCTGCTGCGCCCTCAACGCAGCGCCAGCTAGCGATTTCAGTGTCTGCGATGGCAAGCTCGATCGACTCCAGCGTACCCTTAAACCTGTGCCTGATTCTCGACCACAGCGGTTCGATGGGCGGACGCCCCTTGGAAACCGTCAAACAAGCCGCCGGACGGTTGCTAGACAGGTTGAAGCCCGGGGATCGCTTTTGCGCCGTGGCTTTCGACCATAAAGCCAAAGTCCTCGTCCCCAATCAAATTGTGGGAGACCCCAGTAGCATTAAACGGCAAATTGAGCAATTGCGCTCGGCGGGCGGCACAGCAATTGATGAGGGCATTAAATTAGGTATTGAAGAGTTGGGCAAAGGCAAAAAAGAAGCTATATCTCAGGCGTTTCTGCTGACTGACGGCGAAAACGAACACGGGGACGACGGCCGCTGTTTGAAGTTGGCGAAACTGGCTGCCGACTACAACATGACTTTAAATTCTTTGGGATTTGGCGATAACTGGAATCAAGATATTTTGGAAAAAATTGCTGATGCCGGCGGCGGTGCTCTGGCTCACATTCAGCGTCCCGAAGATGCGGTTGACGAGTTTGGTAAACTGTTTAGCCGCGTCCAAGGTGTAGGTTTGACTAATGCTTATTTGCTATTTTCCCTAATGCCAAAAGTGCGGTTAGCCGAACTCAAACCGATCGCCCAAGTTGCCCCGGATACGATCGAATTACCGGTACAGCAAGAGGGCGATCGCTTTATGGTGCGCCTGGGAGATTTAATGAAGGATATAGAGCGAGTAGTTTTGGCTAATATTTATATTGGACAGTTGCCCGAAGGTACACAGGCGATCGGGCAATTGCAAATTCGCTACGACGATCCGAGTGTCGGTCAAGGTTTGCTTTCCGATCCCGTTGCAGTTTCCGCTAATGTCTTGAAAGTTTATCAGCCGGCACTTAACCCGACTGTGCAGCAGCACATTTTAGCTTTGGCTAAATACCGCCAAACTCAACTCGCAGAAACTAGATTGCAACAGGGCGATCGCGCCGGCGCGGCAACGATGCTGCAAACGGCTGCTAAAACTGCTCTGCAAATGGGCGATAAAAGTGCCGCAACTGTGCTGCAAACCTCTGCTACTCGTTTGCAGTCTGGTGAACAATTGAGTGAAGCCGATCGCAAGAAAACTCGGATTGCTTCTAAAACTATTTTGAAGTAATCGCGCGATTTGAAATTTTAAATAATTTTAAATTGGGCGATCGGACAATTTGGTGATGCGAAATCGCCTCTACAAAAACGAAACCCGCCTGGGCGCGGGTTTCAATATTCTGAGTCTCGCCTGCAAAAAGCGAAAGTCAGTGTAGCCCGATTGTTTCAAGCTGTGGCTCGTGTAGAAGCTCGATCGTTTAGAATGTTTCTATCACCTATCAAGAGTGCTTGTATGAACCAGACAATATCTGATAAAGTACGCTGGACTACCGCCGATTTAGAACTATTGCCCGATAACGGCGATCGTTATGAAATTATTGATGGGGAGCTATTTATGACTAGAGCACCGCATTGGGGGCATCAACAGACTTGTGGCAGATTTTTTTCTTGCCTTGATACTTGGTCGATGTCTACTGGTTTGGGACGAGCCGCCATCAATCCAGGTCTTATTTTCAGTGATGCTGATAATGTTATTCCTGATGTAGTTTGGGCTAGCAACGAACGCTTGGCTATCTTGCTAGACGAAGCCGGCCATTTAACCGCCGCACCCGACTTAATTGTTGAAGTATTGTCCCCCGGTGCAGACAATCATAGACGCGATCGAGATTTGAAACTCAGACTCTATTCGGTGCGAGGAGTGCAGGAATACTGGGTGGTGAATTGGCAATTGCAGCAAATAGAAGTTTATCGCAGGGAACAAGCAAGTTTAAGGCTCATTGCTACGCTGTTGAGCAATGATGAACTAACTTCGCCTTTGTTGCCCGGTTTTAGTTGTTCTGTAGCTCAAATTTTTGCCTGAATTATGAAATCATCCTTTTACAATTTAATTGCTACTCTAGTAATCTTTACTATCTTTGGTAATATATCCCCTGCTGTCACTGCTAAATCCTCCGCAATATTAATAGCTCAAAAAACGATTGTTCAAAATCCTGCTGAAGACTTATTCAATAGTGCTTTAGCCAAATCAGAGGCTGGAGATATTCAAGGGGCGATCGCCGATTACACCGAAGCTATTCGCCTCAACCCCAACTACGCCAAAGCCTACAACAAACGCGGCATCATCCACGGCCGCAATCTCAAAGACTATCCAGCAGCTAAAGCAGATTTCGATCGCGCAATTGAAATCAACCCCAACTACGGCGACGCCTACTATAACCGCGCCCGAGTCCGCGAGTTCTTAGAAGACAAACCGGGGGCGATCGCCGATTATCAAAAAGCAGCCGAACTCTATCAAAAAGATGGCAATACCGACGATTATCAAGATGCCATCAAGCATCTTCAAATGCTGCAAGAATAAATGGCTTTTGAAAACATAGTATAATACCTGCGATCGGCGTTCATCCGCATTCATCTGCGGTTAAACATTCCAAATCCACCATTCAAAAAATGCCCGAAACTTCCACCGTCACCGTCACCGTACCCGCCACAACCGCCAACCTGGGCCCCGGCTTTGACTGCATCGGCGCCGCTTTAAGCCTCTACAACCGCTTCCAATTCTCCCGACTCGAATCTTCAGCAACAGAGAAACTAAAAATTACTGTTACGGGCCAAGAAGCCGCCAAAGTCAAGACAGACGATAGCAATCTCGCTTATCTAGCCTTTGTCAAGTTATACGATCGCCTCAACCAATCGCCGCCCCCTGTAGCGATACATATAGATATGCAAGTTCCGCTGGCTAGAGGTTTGGGGAGTTCCGCCACAGCTATTGTCGGTGGGTTAGTCGGTGCAAATGAGTTAGCCGGTGCGCCTTTGAGTCAAGTGGAAGTGATGCAATTGGCGATCGAACTTGAAGGACATCCCGACAACGTTGTCCCCGCTTTACTCGGAGGGTGTCGCCTCGCTGCTAGCAATGCACCCCCCCAACCCCCCCTTAGTAAGGGGGGGCTAAGAGAAGGATTCCCCCTTACCGAAGTGGGGCTAACAGAACAATCACCCTTAGATGCGGAAATTCTACCATCACCCCCCCTTAGCAAGGGGGGGCAGGGGGGGGGTTCCTGGGAGATTTGCGATATTCCCTGGCATCCAAATATCGTGCCCGTGGTAGCCATTCCCGATTTTGAACTGTCTACAGCCGAAGCCCGCCGAGTTTTGCCTGCAGATTACAGTAAGGCGGACGCGATTTTTAATGCTGCACACCTCGGTTTGCTAGTGCGGGCTTTGGAAACGGGCAATCAAAACTGGCTGCGCTGCGCCCTCCAAGACAAAATTCACCAACCTTACCGGCAATCTCTGATTAAGGGATATGAAGCGGTGCAACAAGCCGCCGTAAATGCAGGGGCTTGTGGAATGGTAATTAGCGGTGCCGGGCCGACGCTTTTGGCTTTAACGGATGCTACTAATGCTGATGCGGTTGTGAGGGAAATGGCGGCTGCTTGGGGGGAATTGGGGGTGAAGGCAGATGTAAGGGCGATCGGGCTCGATACTCAAGGCGCGCAAGTCTCCCTTTAGTTATTCCCCTCGTAGACACCCAACATCTACATAACCGTGTTGTGTAGGGGCAATCTCCGGTGGTTGCCCCTCTCCATGGAATTATTCATACTTCTATTCTCTTCCTCTCTCCTTCAAATCTCTTGCATATCAACTCAAGTCTCTTTTCGATAACTTCTGCCAAGCCCTCTACAGAATTTTACCTTTAAAAAAAATGCAGTCATTGTAGGGGCGGACTCACCATAATCTCAGGCTAAAACCAACAATCTCAAAAACCAGCCCCTACAATGAATGTAAATACTATTAATTAGCTGTGACGCAGGGGAATTTCTATGTAAATTTTAGTACCTTTACCGGGTTCCGAAAAACACTTTAACTCTCCTTTGTGCTGCTCTACAATTATCTGATAGCTGAGAGCAAGTCCCGAGTAGATGGGTGGTTCCGCAGGGGGGGCCACCAAAAATGGCTCAGAAAGTTGCGCTGTGATATCTTTGCTAATTGCCATGTCGTTATCAGCAATCTCAATAGAAATTCGCTCAGCATCGACCACCTGAGTGGTAATCAAAATCACAGGCTTAAATTTGAGTGATTCCAACTCGGCCAACTCTTGAGCAGACTCTTCCAAAACATCGATCGCGTGATTGATGATATTCAGAAAAGCTTGATTGAGCAGACCTGCATAACACTCAATTTGTGGCAAATTGCCGAATTCTTTCATCACCTTGATGTCTCGCCTTCCCTCGCGAGCCGGCAAGCGGTGCTGTAACAACAACAGAGTATTTTCTAAACCGTCGGAAACATCGAATAACTGCCAGCCCGATCGATCGCTGCGGGAAAAATCCTGTAGGGATAAAATTATTTGGCGGATGCGATCGCTCCCGGTACGCATGGAACTCACAATTTTTAATAAATCGTCTAGTACGAATTCCACATCCATATCTTGTTGTTTTTGCTGAATTTCAGCTCCGGGATCTACTAGCTCTTGTTGATACAATCGCAGCAGTTCAATTAAATCGGTAGCGTAACTTTGGACGTGAGTTAGATTGCTGTAAATAAAAGTAATTGGGTTGTTAATTTCGTGGGCGATACCTGATACCAATTCGCCCAAACTAGACATTTTTTCAGTTTGCAGCATTCGCTCGCGCGACAGTTGCAATTCTTGCTGGGTGAGAGCCAACTGCGCCCTCAACTCGCGTGATCGCTTAGACGCGCGCACCCGCGCCAATAATTCCTGCTTAACTATCGGTTTAAACAGAAAATCGTCAAATGGCGCATCCAATTCTTGAACTTCATCAAAGTGCTCGGGTGTTGTCAGCAGAATAAAATAGGCTGCCGCCAATTCTCGATCGGCCTTCAGCAGCCGGCACACCTCCAAAAAGTTGATTTGAGGCGAAGTCCCGTCGCAAATTATCGCATCGGGGGACACTTCCCTCGCCAAGTCTAAACCCTCTTTGTCGTCGGAAACGACTCTTACCTGATGTCCCTCTTGGCCGAGTAACTCTTGCACCAATTGAAAAGTCACAGTATCCGCGACGATCGCCAGAATCTTTGCCATACTTCTACCATCTCCACAAATTACTTTTTAGGATACAACCGCCCGAATTGCGCTGACATATTTAAAATTCCCAAATAGTTCAATGCCACCAAAAAATAACCGATGCCCGAGCCCTCAAAACCAAAAATAGCTCATACCATTTTAGATTTTATCTTTTAGAGTAAAAAATTGGGAATGACTTACTGTATAATAATAGTTGGGAGCTTGCCTACAGTTGCATATTTTTTGGGGACTGGCATCACTAGAAGGTATAATTTTAGACGGGCAATGCAAAAATGCAAATTTTCTCCTTCGTAATTAATGGTACATCAGAGGTTTCTGCCGAAAGACTGCTGAGGGCGATCGCAGATACTTTCTCAAGTTGCGCCAGGAAACAATAAAAAACTTTAAAATCAATTAATAGTATCGTCAAATTCACCTTCTCGGTCAGCGCCTGAGAATGCCAATTACCAACACCACCTCAACTTTGATTCAAGCCGAAACACTAGAACTATTAGAATGGCCGCGCCTGTGTCAGCACTTGGCTACCTTCGCGGCCACCAAACTCGGCGTCGCCGCCGCCCTCGACCTCGAAATCCCGGCAAATCAAGCTCAAACAGCAGAACTCCTAGCCCAAACTCAGGAAGCTTATCAGTTAGAGAGCCGCGCTGGCGGTGCTTTGAGTTTTGAAGGAATCCAAGACATCGGCACTTCACTGCAGCGAGCCGAACTGCAAGGTTTGCTCAGCGGCGAAGAATTGCTGGCAATTGCTACTACCCTCGCCGGAGCAAGGCAATTGCGCCGGGTAATTGACTCTCAGGCAGATGTGCCGACGCTCAAAGAACTGGCAGCCCAATTGCGGACTTATCCCGAACTAGAGCAAGAAATCCATCGCTGTATAGACGATCGCGCTCAAGTAGCAGACAGAGCCACTCCTAAATTAGCAGGAATTAGAGTTCAAATGCGACAGTTGCGCGATCGCATTTATCAAATATTGCAGGGGATTTTGCAGCGCCAATCCAACGCCGTACAAGAACAGCTAATTACCCAAAGAAGCTCGCGCTTTGTCATTCCCGTCAAAGCTCCCCAAAAAGATGCCATACCGGGCATCGTTCACGATTCCTCGGCCAGCGGCGCGACACTGTACGTAGAACCCCACAGCACAGTCAATCTTAACAACCAAATGCGGCAATTGCTCCGGCAAGAACAAGCTGAAGAAGAAGCAGTCCGCCGCGCCCTCACGGAGCAAGTCGCAGCAGTAAAACCCGATTTAGACAGATTGGTGGTTGTAGTTACAACTTTAGATTTAGCGGCCGCTAAAGCGCGTTATAGTTTTTGGTTGCAGGCAAATCCGCCGAAATTTATCGAATTGGGAGAGCCAGAATTAGCACCAAAAAATCCCGAAAAAGAAGATGAGGAAAAAGAAGAAAAAGAAGATGAAGAAAACTCAGAAAACAGTCAATTATTAATTCGCAACCTGCGATCGCAAATTACCCTGCGCCAGTTGCGCCATCCTTTATTAGTTTGGCAGCAACAGCACGAACAAGGCTTTCCAGTCGTGCCGGTCGATTTAACGATCGGGCCGCACATCCGCGTCGTCGCCATCACAGGCCCCAACACTGGCGGCAAAACTGTCACCCTCAAAACCTTGGGCTTGGCAGCTTTAATGGCGAAAGCAGGAATGTTTGTTGCCGCCCGCGAACCCGTAGAATTGCCTTGGTTCGACAATATTTTGGCCGATATTGGTGACGAACAATCTTTGCAGCAAAGTTTGTCTACTTTCTCCGGCCATATCCGCCGCATCAGCCGCATTTTAGAAGTTTTACACAATAAATCGCAGGCGGAAGGGGAAGAAAATTCAAATCTTGCAATTACTAATTCCCAACAGCAAGACCAAGAAGTTACAGATACACAAAACACTGTTTATGCTCTCCCAATTCTCAAACCTAAATTACAAATTCCCCAACGCCAAATCCCAAATCCCAATTCCAAATTCCCAATTCTCAAATCTTTAGTTTTGTTAGACGAAGTAGGAGCGGGTACAGACCCCTCAGAAGGCAGTGCATTGGCGATCGCCCTGTTGCAATACCTCGCCCAACATTCCCTATTAACAGTTGCAACTACCCACTTTGGCGAACTCAAAGCCCTCAAATATCAAGACTCGCGGTTTGAAAATGCCTCAGTAGAATTTGACGACAATTCCATGCAGCCAACCTATCGCTTGCTGTGGGGAATTCCCGGACGTTCCAACGCCCTCACCATTGCCAAAAGACTCGGTTTGCTACCAGAAATTGTCGAAGAAGCTCAAACCTATGTCGGGGGAGCGTCTCAAGATGTTAATCAAGTGATTGCTGGACTCGAAGCACAGCGCCGGAAACAGGAAACCAAGGCCAGAGAAGCAACTCAACTGCTACACCAAACCGAAAAACTGCACAGAGAAGTTTCTCAAAAAGCAGCCGCTTTGCAAGAGCGGGAGCGAGAACTAAAAATAGCTCAGGAAGTGGCAGTAAATGAGGCGATCGGGTCGGCAAAATCAGAAATTGCTCAAATCATTCGTCGTTTGCAGTCGGGCAATCAAACCGCTCAAAATGCCCAACAAGCGACAGATACTTTAAATCAAATTTCTGAAAAACACCTGCCCTCTCGCCAACAACCGGCTAAACCCAAACCGAGTTTTATGCCGAAAGTGGGCGATCGCATCCGCATTCCCAGCTTGGGCCAAACCGCCGAAGTCCTCAGCGGCCCCGACGCTAACGAAGAGTTGAGCGTTCGGTTTGGGATTATGAAAATGACTGTGAAACTGGGAGAAATTGAATCCCTCGACGGTCAAAAACCGGAAACAAAAGCTCAATTAGCCAAGGTGGCCGCCCAAGCACAAGCACTCGCTACCGCTAAAGCCAAGCAAGCAGCGTCGGAACCTGCCAAACCCAATCCCGAAATCGCCATTCGCACTGCTAATAATACGATCGACCTACGGGGTGCGAGAGTCTCAGACGCAGAGATCGAAATAGACAGAGCTCTTTCCAAGGCCGTGGAATACGGAGTCCTGTGGATAATTCACGGCAAAGGTACGGGACAGTTGCGGCGCGGCGTTCACGAGTTCCTCGCGACTCATCCGCAGGTTTCCCGCTTTGAGCTCGCCAGTCAAAAAGAAGGAGGTGCAGGTGTGACGGTGGTTTATTTGAAATAGTCAGGATTTACGCATTTCCGGTTGACTCGTAATTATATAGTTGTCTGCAGCAAAACAAGTCGCAACGAACATATCATACTGATGCAACCGGAATGAATACTATACTGCAAATGTGGCATAATTAAGAGTTGATTTACCACTTTAGTAACTGCCTGACTAATGAAAAAAACTCCCTCAAATGAAGTTGTGGTTGGCGACTGTCGTGAAGTAATGAAGACCTTGCCAGAAAATTATATTTCTGCGTGTATCACTGACCCACCTTATAATTATGAATTTATTGGTCATAAATGGGATGACTCAGAAATTCAAAGGCGTATGGAAAGAGTCAATGGCAAGGGAAATAAAACCCTTGTTAAAAACATTCCCTATGGCAGTGGTTTAGCAGGTGGAGTCAGAAACGAAAAATGGTATCAAAAGAATCGTAACAACACTCTGGATTATGAAAAGTGGTGCTTTGAGTGGGGTGAGCAGCTTTTTCGGATCTGCAAACCGGGTGCGACAGTTTTAGTTTTCAACAGCACACGGACTGTTGCTCACGTACAAGTAGCACTTGAAAGTGCTGGTTTCTATGCGAGAGATATTCTTGTTTATAAAAGAGCGAGTGGTATCCCTAAAGGTGTCAATATCAAACAACAGTTAGAGAAGAAAGGATATGAAAATCCTGAACAATGGGATGGTTGGCACAGTTGTCTGAGGAACGAATGGGAAGCAATCTGCGTACTTCAAAAACCACTGGTCAATAATTACTTGGAAACTCTACAGGAGTATGGTACTGGTCTATTTTATACTAAAGATCAGTTCGGTGGTTTTCAGTCAAATATTTTAGAAGGTATACAGCGTGAGAAAACCGAGGAGTTTAACGTCCATTGCACAGTTAAACCAATCGCTCTAATGAGAAAGCTGGTCGAAATATTTGTACCGCGTTTGGAAAATTCTATTCTAATCGATCCTTTCGCAGGATCGGGAACCACATTGCTGGCGGCGCAAGAATTTGGCATTAGGTATGTTGGCATTGAAATAGTACCTGACTACATAGAGATTATCAACAAGCGCCTTGATAGTTTCAGCGGTATACAGGGAATTCTCCCACTTTTTCAATAAGAAATGACTTTAAATCAAACCCGCTTATTTTTTGTATGAACTCAAACGAATCCTCCCCAGTGTAAACTTTCCAAGTCCCTACTTGGCACGCTGTAATAGCTGCGGGCAAATTATCTTGTCTAAGTATTAAAAAGACGGGTTCGTAATTATAAGTACGAAGTAGTGGCCCATAAGATTTGAACTTTTTCAGTGTTCCAGAGTCTCCTGAGCCAATACGATATTTTGTATCTATTGCGTACCCATCAACAATCAGAGCGCACGGCTCATCGCTTCCAACTTTAAATGCTGGCTGAAAGCTACTGCAATATGCTTTACACGTTTCAGTAACTAACAATTGCCAACACATACCTAACTCACGTCCCCAATATTGCCTATTTTCTTTTTTAATTATAGGAGAAATACCAAACACATCCATTAAAATATCGTGTTCTTCATTCTCTTCTGCATAAATTTTTTCGGTAAATGAGTTTTGGTATCTGGCTAAAATTTGCTCTAGTCTTCTTTCAGTCATCATCAATTACCAGTTCAGCTAGACTAACGGATAATGCCTTGGCTATTTTGCTTGCATTAAGTAGCGTTATATTCCTTTCACCTCGTTCAACTGAACCAATATAGGTGCGATGTAATTCAGATAGTTCTGCAAGCTGATCTTGGGAAAGATTTCTGAGCTTTCTGAAATGTCTAACTTTTTTACCAAATTGCTCCGTAATATCCATAGATGGCGCCAGATGAAGCAATGACAACTATAATCTGACAGACTATAAGTAGCGACAGACTATAAGTAGCATTCGAGAGCGCTAGGATCTTTGCATTGAGATAAGTCCCAATAGTTTCAAAGCACTGATTTGATTTCGGTCACTGTGTGGCGTATGATGGTTAGGGGTGAAAATTTATGGGTTTTGCGGATTGCGATCGATCGAACTTGAAGCCGCAACTTTTAACCCGCAACTCCGTCCAGCAGTTAGGATTGCCGGAATCAAAGCAACGAGCTATGGAGACAACTTAACAGATGTGCTGTTGCCCACAGGCTGCAAAGCTTTCATCACGGCATACTGTTTGATATCCAGCCTCAACCTGTCTTAATTTCCCGTGCTGAAGCCATGCGCTCGACCGTAAAGCCCTCCGCTCCCACAAACGAAACGGGCCCATCTCCCAACTGGGAAGAATTGACCCAAAAAGCACCAGAACCTACCCAGTTGGACAACATTAAAGCCCAACTGGATTTAGTGCTGTTAGCCCTAGAAGCACTGGCAGAAATTGGCTCAGAGGCGATGCTCAAGGTAGCAGCCGAACTGAATTTAGAGCCAATGGTAGCCGATCGGGTAGCTTTGTGGCGGCTGCGCCAATCTAACCCGCTGCGGAAAGGTCACGGAGGGCGCAAAAAACTCGATGTGGAGGAAGCTCGATCGCTCGTTTTGATAAGCTGTCATTTGGCAAAACAGCACCAAGCTTTAATCCGCCGCGCTGTTGCTTTGCTCGAACAAATGGCCGAGCAAAACCGCGAACCTCACACCATCGCTTTGCTGGGAGATTATATTGACAGGTTTAGCAACACTTATGGCTCGCGCATGGAAGATGCAGAAAATTTATCGGCACGAGAGTTGACTGATTTGGCCCTCAAACTCCTGATCGATTTGCTGTTTTACAGCAGTCCCGGCGGGCACCGCCGCCTCTGGCTGGCTCTTCTAGACCGCGCTAAAAATTAGAAATTTATGAAATTGCGCTCGGACGAGAATAACGAGAATGACAAACATCAGGAACAGGCAAGATGCCTGTTCCACCAGAAAATTTATTTATTGTGGAACAGGCATCTTGCCTGTTGCTAAAAAAGCTTGTTAAGAATGCTGGAAAATATTAGATAAAACATAGTTATTTCCTCTTCCCTCTTCCTTCTTCCTTCTTCCTTCTTCCTTCTTCCTTCTTCGCTATGGTTCTCAAACGGTACACGCCCCCCACTTGCACGCTGGAAATTACAGCCAAAAGTTCGCCTCTATCTCGCTGGGCGGGCCAACCGGTGTTTAAATCTTTAAGTTTTGAGCTGCGACTCGACGACCCCAGGCTGCCAGATACCGAACACGTTACCCTCAGAGGCGATCGAATTCAACTCGAAACCCTCCACGAAGCTGTCAGCAACTACGTCCAAAACTTGCTCGGCGAATCCCGCGATTGGGAAAGCAACCTCAACTCTCAAACAAGCCGTATCCCTGCGGGTTCAGACTCGCCTGAAGCAGCGCGTAACGCCGTCATATTCGATCGAGCTGTCAACACTTCCGAACTAGCAACTTCCGCCCCGAACACCTCCTACCTTCCGGTTCCCCCCCGCTTAGAACCCCGCGGCTTGCTCGCCCACAACTTGTTTTTAGGCTCCTTGAGCGCCGCAGAATCCGGGCCGGTAGTAAAATTGAGCACCCTGCAACTGTTTGACTTAGCCACAGCACTAGATGACTGCGCCGCCGAAGTGATGGCGCTTCCCAACCTCAACCGCGAGCCCCGAGGGCCCCTGTCTTCACCCTGGCTCAAGGTCGCAGCAATGATGGTCGCCAGCGCGGGCCTGACGACAGGAATTATCAAAATGCTCGATCGGGCCGCCACCTCCCCGCAAACCGCCACAGCCCCCGCTCCCGCCCCCGCCAATCCACAACTCGCCCCCGCTCCCGGAAACCCCCAGCTAGCTGCCGGCGTCTCCCCCAGTCCAGTTCCCGCCCTACCGACACCTCCAGCACCAACACCCTCAGCCACACCCGGTTTACCGCCCCTGCCGCCCCCGCCCATCAACACCGCCGCCTCCCCCAGCCCCAGCTTGCCCCCCATCGCCCTCGCCCCAAATCCCCCCAGCAACAGACCCAGCCCCATCCAGCAGCCACCCCTGCTATTTCCCCCCAACGGCAGCGCAGTCAGCGCCCCACAGATCGCGCCAGCTTTCCCTCAAGGGCAAACAATCACAATTCCCGCCCCCGAAGAACCGCCCATTTCCGCCCGCCAAGCACCCGCCCCAGTACCCTACGTGCTGCCCCCCCTACCGCCGAGACTAGCTCCCGCCGTACCGCCCCCCCTGCCGCCCTCCCTGTCTGCTTCCCGATTTCCCGTTCCCCCGCCGCAGCCCTCGCCCCGCCCCATCGAGCCGATTGTCCCCCCCGCCAGTACCGAACTCCCACCTCTTGAGGATGCTCAACCCCCAGCCGAACCCGAGGACAACAACCAGGCCGCGGCGAGTCAAAAAAACCGCACTTTATTTGATACAATTCCTCAAGTTTCAGAAGCTAGAACTTACTTTGAGGAACGCTGGAAGCCTCCAGAAGGAATGGAACAAACTTTGGAATACAGCGTGCTGATCGATGAAAATGGGTCAGTTCAAACTATTGTGCCGATGGGAAAAGCAGCAGCAGATTATATCGAGCAAATTAATATGCCATTAGTCGGCGAGCCGTTTGTTTCTGCCGTTTCTAATGGCAAAAACCCGAAAATTCGAGTTGTTTTGCGACCGAACGGTCGAGTACAAACCTTTTTGGAAGAGAGTGATTAAACGTTCTCTAACACAGTGTCGAGATGGGAAATCCCGGTTAATTGCTAATCTTAAACAAGTTCAAAAAAAATCAAATTTTAACTGCCGCCGCAGCAGCCAGCGTATTGACAGTTGCTCCAGTTTAGGCGGCAAATATTTCTTTACCCGTGCGCGCAGAGTCACCATTGGCAAAAGTTGCTGAAACTCGTCAACCGGTTCGCATGGCGCACCCTACAAACTTCCTTCTTCCTTCTTCCTGACATCCGTTACATCCGTTACAGAATCCGTTGCCGAACTTCCTTCTTCCTGACATCCGTTACATCCGTTACATCCGTTACATAATCCGTTGCCGAACTTCCTTCTATATAATCAATGCCCTTTTTTTCTATCCCAAACTTCTCCAATCCAATAAAAAACTGCAATCCCGCCAAAACTAAATAAAAAATCTTCAATACTAGCACTGCGATTGGGTAAAATCGCTTGCAGCATTTCTTCCGCAGCAGTGAACAGAGTAAAAATTGCGGGTCCGAAAGGAATTGAATAATTAAACAAATTGATATTTTTTTTTCCAGTTGCTCTATGGCACAGAAAAGATGCTATTCCGTACAAAATAAAGTGGCCGAGTTTGTCATAAGGCGGATGAGCGAGAGGAAAGTTGACTAAGTTCCCCGTATCTGCTAAAAGCATGATACTGAGAAGAATTAAAACGTACACAAAACAAGCAATAATCCAGAAGTTTTTTGATAAGTTCATCTTTTTTTTGCCGATACCAACTAGGGACAAATCTATTCCGCGCAGCGCAAAAATAAAAACACATCGGGTTAATTACGCATTGTCTTTGTAGGCGTCTGCCTACCCGTAGCAGGCGCTAAAATTTAATTTGTTTTCACTGTCAAAACTTGCGGAGGCGACGCATCGGGCGGATAAATAAAATCCACTTCTACAAGTCGCTTTTCTCCCGCTTGCATCTCTAATTTTACCAAAGGTTCCCCCTGCTGTCCCCGCCGCTGCACTAAATGCACGTAGCGAGTTTGAGGCACTTTATTGTCATCAGTATAGCGCACTCGAACCGTCCCCCTAAAAAAAGTTTGAGGTGCCGGAGGTTCTAAAAAACTAAGTCCTCCTGAAGTTAATTTGTCTGTCTTAATTGGAGTTTGAATGGCGACAGTTACAGTTTGATTTTTGCTGGTAGAATTGTACAGCGGCAAGCTGAGACTGTATTGAATTCCGTAATTGCCGTGGGCGCGGTATGCTGTATCTGGGTAGCGGACTAGCATCCTCGCACTTTGCACTTGATTTGTGCCCAGCATTCCGCGCGGGAGGCTGCTTAATGGATAGGAAAATGCTGTTCCGGGTTGGGGAATTGCTAGGTTTGATGTGGCTTGGTTGTCTGAGAGAAGTGCTCGCCATTCTGAACCTAATGCTACACCGGCAACTCTGCCGTAAATTATTTGACCTTCGGTGATTTCGGGCGGTGTGGGAGTTCGATCGCGCGGCCCGGCTATATTACCATTGTCTAATAAGTTTTGCCATTCTGCTAAGTTGGGCGATCGCTCGTTTCCCTGTCCGTTTTCCTCTGGGTCAAGTCGGGCAAACATAGCCAGACTGGCAACATAGACTATACCATCGCTGCGTAACCGCATCAAGGTCGATCGACCGTTTAGCGGCGGTACCAATCCCCGCACCGGTATCGGATGATTCATCAACAGTTGGCTTTTTCCCGGTGGAATAATTAACTCAGCCCCAAACTCAGACTGTCTCCTTCCTCTGAGAATATCATTCACAGCGCGGCTTCCCGGCCCCGCGTAAATATTGCTGTTTGAATTATCGACTTGTGGCGGCAATTCAATAAAAGGTGCATCCGGTTGACTGAGATAACTAGCAGCTTGCAATATATCTAATTTTACTGGTTTATTGCCAGGATTGTAAACAATTACTCCTTGATACAAGGTTCGCAAATCTTCCGGCGAAGGTGCGCGGGCTATGTGGTGGGCAAATATGTCGAAACGTCCTTGGAACGGAAAGTTTAAATGTGCCGCCGGAAATCTTTTACCATCCGGGGGAAATGTCGAAAGCAAAATTCCTTCTTGCAGCACTAATTCGGGACTGTTGCTGTTAAATACTGGTATGTTGTCTAACTGTCCGGGGAGAGGTCGCACTTCTTGAATTTGGACTATTTCTTGAGGTGCGGGAGGAGTTTGGGCTAAGGGGATAATTGATAGAATTGGCAGCATTTTTTGATATTTTGCCTTTTTGAGATGAGATTTTTTTACCGCAGAGGGCGCAGAGGGGGCAGAGAAAGAGAGGGAAGAAAAGAGGAGGTAAATCTTCGTGTCAGGGCTGGTTTGTACGGAGATTTTGCGTACCAGTCCTAGCAGATAGTGTGATTTTTACCTTGCCCACTGTTGTAATATGTAATCGTAAAATTTGGCGGTGTCTACTTGATCCATTGCTTGAATTTTTCGCCCTCCATTTTTAACTTTTGTGCGTCCTTGGCTGAGACCTTTGGTAATAATTTCTGTTTCCCATTCTCGCAGTTTGTAAAATTCTGGATGCGCTAAATAAGCCGTTGCCAAAATGTCCCAAAAATAGTAATCTTGAGATATTGCTAGGGCATAACACTGTCCTGCTAAGTCGGAAATTGGATATTTGCGCTGTCTTGCTAGGAGATTGGAAAATTCAACAGTCAGCGGTACATTATTCGTGATATCTAAAGGACACATGACAACGGGAATTTGGGTTTGCCAAATTCTCTCGATTGCTATCGGGTCCCAGTAAGCATTCCATTCCGCCGACATATCTTGTCCGGGTTCCATATCTTTGCTAACATTGCCCATAACATTGAGGGCGCCTCCCATCCAGACAATTTCTTGAATTTTGCTTTCAATTTCTGGCGCGGTATCTAAAGCTTGCGCTACTGTTGTTAACGGCCCCGTTACCATTAATGTGACTGGTGCGGCTGCATCTTGCAAAACTCGCACCATAAAGTTTTGTCCGGGTTCTGATATTAACTGCGTGTCAATGGTTCCTTTTTCATTTAGAATGGGAAGTCGATCGACTGCAAAGGAATCTCGCCGAAATAACACCGGAAATGGGTTGAGTCCCCGCACCGTACTCGCCGCCACCGGAACTTCTGAACGCCCCATCAAATCGAGGATTTTGCGCGTTGCACTCACAGCCGGTTGAATGTAGCAGTCCGCAGGAGTTACAATTACTCCCAGAGTTTCGACTTCCTCCATTGTCATCAGCAACACGACTGAGAGATAGTCGTCAACTGCACCGTCGTGATCCATGAGTACGAGTTTTTTGGACATTTTGCTTCCCGGTGACTGAAGTAGTGTAAAGTACAAATATTAATTTTTTTGTGCGATAAACACAACTGCCTCAACTATATGAATAAAGTATCACCTTACGGCTCTTGGAAATCGCCTATTTCTTCCGATTTAATTGTTTCTGGAACGGTCGGACTCGGACAAATTGCTATTGACGGCGATGATATTTACTGGGTTGAGGGAAGGCCTTCGGAAGCGGGAAGAAGCGTCCTCGTGCGGCGCACTCCTGACGGTACAATTAGCGACGTGACACCGCCTCCTTTTAATGTTCGCACTCGCGTTAACGAATACGGCGGCGCTTCCTTTGCAGTTGCGGGCGGTGTTGTCTATTTTTCTCATTTTGCCGACCAACGTATTTATACTCAAAGATTAAATTCTCAACCCGAACCTCTGACACCTACTGCTAATTCTCGCTATGCAGATGCGATAGTTGACAAGCAAAGAAATCGCCTGATTTGCGTGCGCGAAGACCATGCAGGTGAGGGCGAACCTGTAAATACTATTGTTAGCATTAATTTAGATAACGGCGAAGATATTCAAATCTTAACTCAGGGCAATGATTTTTATGCTTCCCCTCGTTTGAGTCCAGACGGTTCTCTACTTTGCTGGATTTGTTGGAACCATCCAAATATGCCGTGGGATGGCACAGAATTGTGGGTAGCCGAAATTAATGCTGAGGGTTCTTTAGGTGAAAAATACTTAGTTGCTGGCGGGGTTGAGGAATCGATTTTTCAACCGGAATGGTCGCCCGATGGAGTTTTGTATTTTGTTTCTGACAAGTCTAACTGGTGGAATTTATACCGCTGGCAATCTAGAACCCCCCTCAATCCCTCCTTGGTAAGGGGGGAAGCAGAGATAGAAACCAGCTTGTGCGAAATGGCGGCTGAATTCGGACTTCCTCAGTGGGTTTTTGGAATGTCTACTTATGCCGTTTTCTCGGAAAGCAAAATTATTTGCACCTACACTCAGCAAGGCCTGTGGTATTTAGCGAGTCTCGATTTAACGACTAAGCATTTGACAACAATTGAGACGCCTTACACTGATATTTCGTCGGTCAAAGCGCGGGGAGAAACTGTTGTTTTTCTGGCAAGTTCGCCGACTGAATCTACTGCTATTGTACAACTGAATTTAGCAACAACTCAACTAGAAATATTGCGCCAATCGAGCAATTTAAGCATCAATCCGGGTTATCTTTCTGTACCGGAACCGATAGAGTTTCCCACGGAAAACAATTTGACTGCTTTCGGTTTCTTCTATCCTCCGAAAAATCAAGATTTCGCAGCACCTGCGGGTGAAAAACCGCCGCTTGTTGTTAAAAGTCACGGCGGCCCAACTGCTGCTACTTCTAGCAGCATGAATTTGAAAATTCAATATTGGACGAGTCGCGGTTTTGCCGTGCTCGATGTTAATTACGGCGGCAGCACGGGTTACGGCCGAGAATACAGAAAAAGACTGCAAGATAGTTGGGGAATTGTCGATGTTGACGACTGCGCTAACGGTGCTAAATATTTAGCTCAAAAAGGTTTAGTTGATGGCGAAAGAATGGCGATCGCCGGAGGCAGCGCAGGGGGGTACACCACTCTGTGCGCTCTTACTTTCCGGGATGTGTTTAAGGCCGGTGCGAGCTATTATGGAGTTAGCGATTTGGAAGCTTTGGCAACGGATACTCACAAATTTGAAGCGCGCTATCTGGATGGATTGATCGGGCCTTATCCTGAAAGAAAAGATTTGTATGTAGCTCGTTCGCCTATTCATTCCGCCGAACGTTTATCTTGTCCCGTTATCTTTTTTCAAGGATTAGAAGATAAAGTGGTTCCGCCCAATCAAGCGGAAATGATGGTAGAGATATTGAAAGCTAAAGGTTTGCCGGTTGCTTATGTTGCTTATGAAGGGGAACACCACGGTTTTCGCCGGGCTGAAAATATCAAAAGAACTCTTGACGGCGAATTCTATTTCTATTCGCGGGTGTTTAAGTTTGAGTTAGCTGAACCTGTGGAGGAAGTGCAGATTTACAATCTTTAGAATAAATTCAGATTGCAGTTGCTATGTTTGTGCTAAAAAGCAACTGCAATCTTTAGCATAATTCGCAAATATTAAATGTGATTTAGTTCACAATTTGTGCTATCTGCTGTCACAAGTTTTTGCTGTTGATTGTCACACTTTTTAAGGAAATACACTGACAGAATATCAGAGTGCGATCGCCTTTTGTTAATGCAGAAACGCCCGATCGCGCAATCGTCAAATTCAGACTTAATCCCTATGCTAACTCCTATTCACCTCATTCCATCTGCTTTGGCCGAGCTGTTTGCCGAAGTGAATCATAATGGCTACATTACCCTAGCCGATAGGTACGGTTTGATGGCTGCTATTTTTGACGAAAATTTGACGGAGGAAGACAAACGCTCGATCGATCGACTCCTGCGCTCTGTGTGTCGAGGAAAGATCAAATTAGTTAACGAATTGTCTATGATCAGGTAAGTGAGGATAATTTTACTTAAGAGTAATTTTAAACATCTCAATAATTAAAAAAAGTCCCAATTCTCTGGTAGTTGGGACTTAGAGCGAGAAAACTATTGTTAATTTTTTATCGACATAGAACTTACGCAAAAAAAGGTTTAGCGCACTAATTTATAGCGGTAGGATTTGCACTGCGAACCTTACATATAGTTTTGCGTAAGTGCTGAACAAGTTTAATGTGCAGACATAACTGTAGCCAACTGTAACTTGCTCAAACTTTCTTCAGGCTGAACATCCATCTGATAGCTGAGTGCCGCAGGAATCCCGAGCACGCAGCAGGGAAAATTATTGCCTAGTTCCCTAACCAGCCGATGGTTGCCAGAACCACAGCCCAAGAATAGTAAATTTGCTGATTCTAATTCAACCACGTTTCTCAGTTCTGTAGCCACCCGCCCGATGCGTAAATGAGCTTTGAATAAACCGCGCCATTCCTCAGCCAAACAGCGCGCTTGCCACAGCAACTTATCTGCTACCTCGTACTCATTATTTTGACCATAAATTGCTTGGAAATAATGCGGCTCTATCCAAGTTTTTTGCTGGGATACCGATGGGATTTCGGTGGGTAAAGCGATCGCAGGCGCGGCACAACTAAGGGCGAATGTTTCCTCTAAATCAGACACTTTCTGCTGTGCAGCCAAGGCATTTGCTACAGCAACTTTGCAAGTATCTTCGCGGTAACTTTTTGACGATTCGTCGATTACGTAGACGACTTGAACCGTGACTTCTTTAGTTGTTACTAAACGAGTTTGATGCGCCATCCACAGGGTCATATCCAGAGCTACTTGACTTTGGGGAGAACTGTTGTAACCGACAATAAAATTGATGGTTTTGGCCTGTTTTGGGGATTTTGACTTCTTATAAACTGGTAATGTTGGCTCCGGCAGCAACACCATTTCTTCTGCTAAATTTTGGTATCCCAATGCACTTTCAAAACGCGCTAACATTGTTTTGAGATTCACAGGCTTAACCTCTCTTAAGTGAATTGTTATGTCGATCCGTCGGGTGTTATTCGTCTTGAGTAAAGTAGCGATCGAGAAAATTCAAAGCATAGTTGCGGATTTCGTAATACTCCTTCGATTCCCGCAACTCTTGGCGATCGCGCGGGCGCGCAAACGGCACTGACAAAACTTCACCTATCGTCGCAGCCGGGCCGTTTGTCATCAGCACAATGCGATCGGACATATAGATAGCTTCATCCACATCGTGAGTAATCATCATTGCAGCTTGTCTGTGATTTTCCCAAATATCCAGCACCTGTTTCTGCAACTTGCCGCGAGTCAGAGCATCCAGCGCTCCAAACGGTTCGTCCATTAATAACATTTTCGGTCGAATCGCCAAAGCTCGCGCAATTCCTACGCGCTGTTTCATGCCCCCTGAAATCTCGTCTGGATATTTATCGGCTGCCGATGTTAAGTTTACCATTGCTAGATGTTCGTTGACAAGACTAATCTTCTCCGGGCGGCTAAGACTTCGCAAAACTTCATCAACTGCTAGCCGAATATTTTCTCGCACCGTCAGCCAAGGCAGCAATCCGTAGTGCTGAAATACCATCATGCGATCGGCTCCAGGTTTGCGAATTTCTTTTCCTTCCAGTGTCACCATTCCCGCGCTCTGTTTTTCCAAACCTGCCACTATTTTTAGCAGCGTTGATTTGCCGCAACCCGAGTGACCGATTACCGAAATATATTCGTTTTCTCCAATACTTAAATTGATATTTTCCAAGACGCTAAATTCGCTACCGTCAGCAGTTTTATACGACTTGAACAAGTTGTTAATTTCCAGAAATTCAGGGTGCTTCTGGACTTGGCTGCTGGCTTCGATAGAAGTAGAAAAGTATTGAGTCACGGTATTCTCCTAAAAAGTAGTAAAGTGTTAATTTGATTTCCTTCCGGTTGCGTAATTTCTAAAATATTTTAGTCTGTTTCAACCGACTTTAGCTATTAGCCAGGGACTTAAGTGCCTGGGGGGACGGTCGGAAAAGCGCAAGATGTCAAACATTAAGACTGAAAAAAAGACTGAGGGCGGTTGGCTCGAATTTCAAAACTATTCAAATAACCCACCGGATCGCTAGGATCAAATGCCTTTTTATCAATGAAAAGTTCCGCAGGTTCGACTTGGTAATCCTCCTGGGGACAATCGATCCCCATTTCGGCAACAATCTTGCGGTAAAGGTCGGTTCTCCAAGCTTTTTTAGCTAATTCCTCAGCATTTTTTGGCACCTCCTTAATCTGTCCCCAGCGAGCGGCTTGAGTCATCAACCAAATACTCTGAGACTGCCACATAAATGTTGAATGATTTCCGGGTATTTGAGGCAAGTTCTTAGGAATGTCATAGAAAATAGTTGCATCTTCCGATTGTATGGTGCGGTCTTTTTCGTCAAACCCTCCATAGTTGTAGTCGCCAACTATTGCCGGTCGCGTAAATTTGTCGATCGCCCCTTTTTTCGGTTTCGCCCCCGTAAACGATCGCTCAGTCAGCAGCGCCGATATTTCACTGCGATTTTCCGGCTTGCTGCAATACTGACAAGCTTCCACCATTGCCTTAACCAGCGAGTAATAAGTCTTGGGATTTTCCTCAATGAATGATTGCATTACTCCCAAAAGGCGATCGGGATGCCCCAGCCAAACTTCCTTGCCTTGCACGAAGGTAAAACCCACTCCCAAATTGCCTTGAATTGCCCGCGTATTCCAAGGTTCTGCCACCATGTAAGCCTGCATGGCGCCAATCCTGATGTTCGTTACCATCTGCGGCGGCGGCACAATAATTACCCGAAATTCTTTGAACGGATCGACACCGGCAGCCGCCGATATGTAGCGGACAAAGTATTCGTAAATCGCAGAACTCAGAACCACTGCCCAAACTCTTTTTTCCGACGGCTGACTGTCAAAAAAGGCTCGAAATTGTTTGCCAAATTCTTCTAAATTGCCGTTGTATTCGTGCCACGGGCGCAAACCGGAATCCCACATAGCTTTGTTCATCGTCATGGCGTTGCCGTGGCGGTGAATTGTCATTGCCGCGCACAGGGGTGCGTGGCGCGCTCCTTCGGCGCCAATTCGGGCGTTTGTGACGGCGCCGGAGACGACTGGGGAGGCGTCGAGGCGGCCGAAGATTACGCCGTCGCGGGAGGTTGCCCAGCTTGCTTCGCGGTTGAGTTGGACGTTTAAACCGTATTTGCGGAAAAAGCCTTTTTTCCAGGCGATCGCAAATGGCGCACAATCGTTAACCGGCACGTATCCTACGGTTAAATTTGGTTTTTCTAAGGTTCGGGAATCGACAATCGGCTTTACGGCTGAGGCTTCTTCAGTCAGTCCTTTTGCCGATCGATCCGCGCTAATTCCACAACCCGATAAAGCCATTCCCGCCGCCGCTCCCATTCCTTGCAAAAACTCTCGGCGGTTCCATTCATTGGAAAACTTGTCACTCATATTTAATTTGACTAATGACTTTTAAATGTTGACTGTTGACTGTTAACTGTTGACTGTTGACTGTTGACCACAGACAACTGCTTGCCTAACAACTGCCAACTGACTAATGACTAATGATTAATGATCGGTCGATGCGTTACCAATTCCTGAACTTTGTCAACAGCAGCGTCGAGCAACAATCCAGTTATGCCAATTACCAACACCGCTAAAAATACCGAGCTCAGATTCAAACGGCTCCACTCATCCCACACAAAAAAGCCAATTCCCACACCGCCTGTCAGCATTTCCACCGCCACAATCACCAGCCAAGCAATCCCCAAACTAATCCGCAAACCTGTAAAAATGTATGGCAAACTCGCCGGCCAAATTATTTTGGTAATCCGCCTCCAGCGGGGCATTTCCAACACTTGCGCCACATCCAGATAATCCTGGGAAACGCTAGAAACTCCCAAAGCTGTGTTGATAATTGTCGGCCACAAAGACGTGATGAATATGACAAAAATTGCCGACGGCTCTGCTAAATTAAAAATCGATAAAGCTATCGGCAGCCACGCTAGCGGCGACACCGGTTTGAAGATTTGAATCAGCGGATTGAGCGCCATCATTGCCGGTTTCGACATCCCGATCGTAAATCCCACGGGAATCGCCACTGCTGCACCCAGCAAAAATCCCACCAACACCCGTCGCAAACTCGCTAGCAGCAGCCAGCCAATGCCTAAATCTCCAGGCCCGCGCTGGTAAAATGGATGCAATATGTAATCTAAATTAGCTATAAACGCCTGATACGGAGTGGGAATCAAATCGCTTTTGAAGCTGGCAACAATCCACCACAAGCCAAGAATTCCCAAAAAACCCGCAGCAGGTAACAAAACAGCATCTCGGATGACAACGGGTTTTACACGCTTCCACGTTGCAACTCCTGCAAGTGCGATCGCTGATAAATTAAGCTGTATGAACATTTCAATCTCCTTCAGAGTCAGGGCAGGTACAAGAATCTTGAACAATACCAACCTGAGACACTGACGAAGCCAAACTATCTTTTTCAGAACATTTGGCTTTTCAGTCTCTTCTCAATGCCTGCGAAGTTAGCTGACGGGCTAGGACTGAGAGATGTCCTTCTCCTTAGATTTCAAAATCCAAAATTACACTTAAATTTGGCAATTTTTAACTTTGCTTTTTAATTCTTTAGAGATTCGCCCCGAAAATTGGTTCCTCCGCTCCAGCCGCACGCTTGGTTCGATCGCGCATTGCTGGATTAGGCTTGACGTTTTAAGCCAATTTAACTTAAGCTAGCACGACCATTTAATTTTGTCAATAGGTCTTTAGGAGTAGCTATTGGCGATCGGGGAAGCCCAAAAAAAGTTGACAAACTCTTCAAAAAATTAATTATTAAACGAACCTAGAGAGATAAAATGCGATCGCTGACTTGATTTATAGATTAAGGGTCATGATTGATTTTAGCCAAGCGCTACAAGATAAAATTGACATAATTATCGAAAACTGGATCGAAGCTGTTCGCGCCGAGGAGCAAATCCAAACCGCCAAACAACTCACCTACGATTCCGTGCGCGACAGCCTTCCCGTCGTACTGCAAGCGATGGTAACTATGCTGTCCCAATCAGAAGACAGCGACACTGGGACAGTCATAGAAGAAAGTTTAGACCACGGGACTGTCAGGGCACAACAAGGTTACGATGCCGAAGAAATTGCGCGGGAATACCGCTTGCTGCGGAGGGTAATTTTCGATGCTTTAGAGCCAGAATTGCTAAAAGGCTCGGGCGCTGAAGTGAGCCGAGCTTACCGCTTAATTGACGGTGCCATCGACGAAGGAATTGCTAGATGTTTCCAAACCTATACCCAAGCAAGATTCCAAGAACTACAGGAGTTGCAAAACCAATTGCAACTTACAAATCAAGAGCTGACTCGCTTAGTTCGCGCCAGTCAAGAGAATCTATCTCACTTAGCTCACGAATTGAAAACTCCCCTCACCTCTATTATTGGTTACTCAGAATTGTTTTTGCGCCAAAAAAACAGTTCTCAACTTAGAGATTCTGTTCCCAATTTGGCACATATTGATAAAGTCCTCAGCAACGGCAGACGCTTACTTAGATTAATTAACGATACTCTCGAAATCTCGCGGTACGACGCGGGACGCATAAAATTGCAGCTAAGTGCTACAAATGTGCGATCGGCGATCGGGACTGTTGTCGAAATAATCGAGCCTTTGGCTAAAGAAAAAAATTTAGAAATCGTCGTTGAGTGCACTCCGCTTCTCGATCAAGTTATGACAGATTACTTGCGGTTGCAGCAAATTATTACCAACTTGGTGAGCAACGCCATTCGCTACACCCAAGCTGGTACTATTACCATAAAAACCGAATTATTGTCAGACGAACAGTGGAGTCTCTGCATCACCGATACAGGAATTGGCATTGCTTCAGAAGACTGCGATCGGATTTTTCAACCCTATTTTCGAGCCAACAGCTCCCTGGGTTCTAGCGTTCCTGACACTACCGGCTTAGGGCTAGCAATTGTCGTTCGATTAGTCAACCTCTTGCAAGGTAAAATCGAATTAGTTTCTGAAGTAGGAGTTGGCTCCTCCTTCACTGTAATTTTTCCCTTAGAATT
>NZ_JAUBRN010000072.1:0-30747 GCF_036701875.1 Microcoleus sp. MON1_C5
ATCGAATTGGCAAAACCTACAGCTAGTATGCGTTCGAGTTCCACGGAACTACCCCGCAGGGGGTAAGTTCCGTTTAAAAGCTGATAATACGTGCAGTATATAAAAGGACGATCGCTCTGGCGATCGCCCTTTTATCTTTTATATTTAGTCTTGTAGTAAAATAACTGCGCTCACCTTTTTAGGGAGGATTTTAGTCATCATAAAACTCACTCAAACTTTAGTCCTCACTACCAGCATCTTTGATGGCGGTCGTTCAACGTAACATAATATTATAATACTAAATCCCGATTGTTTAAATCTTAATTATTGGGGTGGTAGCTGTTCGGGTAAGTAAAAAACCTTGCCAATTACCGATTACGAATTATTAATTATTGCTCAAAGCTAAAAATAGCTGCACAACAGTAAACTGCGGTATACCTGACACTCCGCAAAATTAAATGTAGGATTAAGTGTTGCCGTGAATCAGAAAAAAAGATGAACGTATCCACTATTTGGCGAAAACTCCGCAGCCAGCAAGCTTTATGCTTGGCTGTACTCCTGGCAAGTTGCCTGGTATTTATCGGTTGTTCCCCCGCGCAGTCAGCGGCTGGCAATTCAGCCGATCCCAAGTTGAAAGAGCAAGTATTGCAGATTATCCGCGAAAACCCGCAAGCAATTATAGAGTCGGTACAAGCGTACCAGCAACAGCAGCAGCAGTCTCTTAAAGCAGCGCAGCAGTCATTTTTGCAGGAGATGAAAACTAATCCCAAATCTGCGATCGGGGATTCTCCCAGCACCGGCTCAGCTTCCCAGCAAATTGTACTTTTAGAATTCTCTGACTTTCAATGTCCGTTTTGCGCGCGCGCTCACGATACTGTCAAGCAGTTTATGGCAAAACACCAGGACAAAGTTACTTTAGCTTACAAGCATTTTCCCTTGACTTCAATTCACCCTCAAGCGCTGCCAGCAGCTAAAGCAGCTTGGGCTGCCCAACAGCAGGGCAAATTCTGGGAATATTACAGCGCTTTGTTTGAAGGGCAGAAAGAGTTAGGCGAGCCATTGTACACATCGATCGCCCAAAAGCTCAATCTAAAATTAGATAAATTCAACACCGATCGCAACAGCCCCGCTGCCGAAGCCGCCATTGGGAAAGACGTGCAACTCGCTCAACAACTGGGCATTGAAGGCACTCCATTTTTTATTATGAACGGCCAAACTTTCTCCGGCGCGATCGAGCTTTCTGAGATGGAAAGCATTCTCGCCTCTGTCTCGAAATAAGTAATTCATGACTCTTGGAAACTGAGTCTAAAAAATCGTTCCCAGCCAAAGCAGGCTGGGAACGAGAAAAACCAGAAAAACTCGAAAAATCTTTGATTAAACCGCAGCCAACTCAGGAGTCGGACGCTTGCTGTGGCGGATACCCTCGATCGCGGCTGCGTAATCATTCGCCTTAAACACAGCAGAACCAGCGACGATCGCATTTGCGCCTGCTTCCAGAACCTGCCAAGTATTGTTCCCCTTCAAACCGCCATCTACCTCAATCCAAGGATCCAGGCCCTTGTCGTCGCACATTTTACGCAACTGGCGAATTTTCGGCAAAACAGCCGGGATAAAACTTTGACCGCCAAAGCCCGGATTGACGCTCATAATCAGCACCAAATCGCAAAGTTCCAGCACGTACTCGATCAACTCCAGCGGCGTCGAAGGATTCAGAACCACACCAGCCATTTTGCCCAATTCCCGAATTTGGCCGAGGGTGCGGTGCAAGTGAGGCGAAGCATTGTGTTCCGCGTGAACCGAAATAATGTCAGCACCAGCCTTAGCGAAGTCCTCGACGTACTTCTCGGGCTCCACAATCATCAAGTGGACATCGATCACCTTGGTAGTAACAGGGCGAATTGCCTCAACAATCAGCGGCCCGATAGTAATATTAGGAACAAAGCGACCGTCCATCACATCTACGTGAATCCAGTCAGCCCCAGCTCGATCGACAGCCTGAATCTCTTCTCCAAGACGGCTAAAATCGGCTGATAATATGGATGGAGCAATAACGATGGGTTTTTGGGATTGGGTCATGGCTAAGTCTGTTCTCCTGACTGCTGTGCTGTATCCAGTTTATCAAAATACGGGTCTCCGGGTCGAAAAGTTGCCAACGATCGGTCGCGAGATTCGGAGGGCAGAAAAATTTTGCCTCTGACAGACAAGTTTGGCGATCGCCCCAGCCCAGCTCTCGGAATTTTGGTTTAGGATATAAATTTTCCCTCTAACAAATAACTTGTGTGCCAAATCTGACCTTCTGCAAATTTTGAGTAGCGAATTATGAAAAATAGAGATCCCTTAGAAAATCCTGAACTCGATCGTGCCAGTCTGTTTGTATTAATGATCCCAGTCATCGGCTTTTTCCCCGCCCTGTGGACTCTTTACCGCCGTCAGGGTAGTCCCGAACGCAAAGCCGTCAGCCGCTTGGCAATTGCCCTTGCTTTTAGTTGGCTCTTAGGACATATTCTTTTAGAAGCTGGAGCGATTTCTGCGGAATCTCCGACACTTCCCATGTTATTAATGAGTAGCCTGCTAACAACCAGCTATTTCATCGTTGCTCTGGGACTGATGATTCGCCTCTGGAAGCGTCAACCGCTATGGTTGCCCGGAATTAGTCGCGTAGCCGAGCAAGTAGTAGGCAAACATTTATCATAATTTAGGGTTATTTTAAGCTCCTACCCTATTGATTGATTGCGTCTTCAGCTTGATACTACATATTGCCATTATCTTTTTTATTTTTGTTGTGTGTGAGGAAGCCAGTGCCAGCTCAAAAAATTCCTAATCAAGACCCTATCCAACAATCAACTGCTCAACCTGCAACCAAAAAATCTCCCCAGCCCCATCGAGGCCGCTGGCTGGGTTTTGGTTTTGGTTTGGCTGGAGTAGCCATGCTCTCAGCCACAGCCGGAGCATTGCTAGCCGTCTCCCTTTCTACAACGCCGCTTCAGCAACAAAAGTTGAGCCCTGAAGAAGCGGCGGTGTTTTCTCAAGGCGACATGGCAAAGCTCAGCATGAAGATGCCCGAGCTGACTCGCCCAGTTAATATTTTAGTTTTAGGACTTAAAGTTCTGACCTCTGACATCGAAGGAAGTGCCAACAAAAAAGTCGGATACGAGGTTTGGGAAAACTCCTTTAAGGGGTTAACCGATACCATGCTGTTGGTTAGGTTTGACCCTCAAAATAAAAAGTTAAGCGTGCTTTCCATTCCGCGAGACACCCGTACCTATGTTGAAGGCAGGGGCGAGGTGAAAATCAACGAAGCTAATTACTACGGTGGCCCGGCTTCGTCAGCGAAGTCAGTCAGCGGACTCCTGGGCGGTGTGGGAATTGACCGCTATGTCACAGTTAATATTCATGGCATAAAAAGTTTGGTAGATGCCCTTGGTGGCATTACTATTAATGTCCCTAAAGACATGAAGTATACCGATGAAAGCCAGCATTTATATATAGATTTAAAGGCGGGCAAGCAAAAACTAAACGGCGAACAAATCGTGCAATATTTGCTTTACCGGCACGACGATTTGGGCGATATCGGGCGGGTGCAGCGCCAACAATTGTTGATGCGGGCTTTTGTGGAACAGGAAGTTAATGTAGGTTTGCTGTCTCGACTACCGAAGATTTTGTCGGTGATTCAATCTCACCTTGACACGAATTTGAGTATAGAAGAATTGGTGGCTTTGGCTGGTTTTGCTACTCAAACCGATCGCGCTGGCGTGCAGATGTTGATGGTTCCCGGTAAATTTAGCGATTCTAAGGACTACAAGTCAAGTTTTTGGTTGCCAGACCAATATGGCATCGAAACTCTGGTGGCAGAACATTTTGACTTCGGCCAAAATACTTGGCAAATTGAGAATGCTGATTCGACTTTTCTGAAGGTGGCGATTCAAGATGCTACCGGAGATCCATCGGCTGTTGAAGCTTTTGTCAATAATTTGACTCAAGCCGGTTATCGGAATGTTCAGGTTTATAAAGCTTGGCCCGAACCGCTGGAGGTAACTACTCTAGTAGCTCAACAGGGCGATATTAAAGGTGCTCAAGCAATTCGCCAGTTTTTGGGTTTTGGAGATGTGTTGGTTGAGAGTACCGGTTCTTTGCAGTCGGATGTGACAATCAGATTGGGTCAGGATTGGTTGGAGAAAAAGGATCAGTCCGGCGGTGCGGCTAAGTCTTTTTAAACTGGATTATAACTGGGGTATTTGTAGGGACACAGCAATGCTGTGTCCTCTTATTTTCTGTTGGTAGAGATGGAGGCGATCGCTTTTTTGTCGATTTACTGATACTATATTTTTTGGTGATGAATCACGATCGCAATAGCGATACTTCCCTCCGCAATCTCAACTGAAACAATAATCAACGAGGGAAAGCTTAAGATATTTTATAAAGGTAGCGTTGATGAACAAGGGTGCTAAAATAGACCGACAGCGGGAACATCAGGCAAATGAACGCACGTTTCTTGCATGGCTACGAACTTCACTCGCTTTAATTGGTTTTGGGTTTGCGATCAGTCGGTTCAGTTTATTTCTCCGCCAATTTCAAGCTACAGTGACTCAGCAAGAAGTTTCCTCCCCTCCCTTCTTCAACTCCGAAACTTTAGGGCTGAGTCTGGTCGTTTTGGGGATTGCGGTGATTGCCTTAGCAGCATGGCGTTATAATCGAGTATTCTGGCAAATTGAGCGAGGTGATTATCGCCCAAATCGTGTGCTAGTTTGGATATTGACTGGAACTGTGATGATTTTAGGAACGTTAAGCATTCCGTTGTTGCTATGGCGCGATCGCGGAAATATAGCTCCCACTTCAACTCCTAAAAATTCTCAATTCTAAGTTAACGCGATCGCTTAGAAGTGAGTGAAAATAATCGCAACCATATCATTAAGCTTTTGTGCATCTAGATTGTCTATGGCGTTCGAGAGATGGGGAGAGAGTCCGATGGAGAGAGGATGTGACGATTTTGGCTCGGGTCAGGGAAATATACAATTTAAATGCCGTACAACTTACAAGCGGAAGCAAGTGAAATGAAGCCATCGCACCCACAACCAACCTAAAAAACTCCCCACAAAATAAGAGATAAAATCTGACCAAGTAAAGTGATTTCCCAAAATCAGCCTTCCGGGTAAAGTAGCTCGCATTGCTTGTAAAAACGGAGGTGTCCACAGTTGGAGAAACTCTACTCCGCAGGTAGCTAGACACACAGCTACAGCCGCCCTAATTTGCGAAAATCGCGGCAAGATCAGAACTACCAGCAAAATCCAAAATACCTCATAGGCTATGCTCCCAAAAAAGTCGTTGAACCATTCCGGTGCAGGGCCGCGAGAAAATCTCACTACGTAACCTAAAGGGATAATCACGATTATACTGATGAGCAGGGCAATTCGATATTTTAAAAAACGGCGATCGGGAGAAATTGGGGAAGTCATTGATTCCGGGGACAATCACGCATTTGTTGTCACAGGTTGAAGTGGATAAACCTCAGAATTAACTGTCATCTTCAATACTGCATTGGCTTGCAACGGCTCATTGAACCAATATTCTCTGTACCACCTATCCTCTTCTATCCATTCTGAAGACATGATACGACAGCCGGAATATCGACCGCCCGGCTCTAAATCGACGCTCCAGGGCTGGCGCCCCTGTCCTTCCAAAACCACGATGCAATCTGGGTTGCTGGGTTGATCGTTGAGGGAATCCTCACTAAGCTGAACCCAACTTGGGCGATGAACGCTGAGTCTTATAGCCATCTCAAGCTGCTCCAAGTCAGGATGCTCTATGGATTTTTCTAGGAACCTTGTAACTTCTTCAATCTCGATATTTTGCGTGATGTACTCAAGCAGTACCCGGAAATCAGTGACCAAACAAGCCAGTTCATCATCGGCTGTGAACCCCCAATAACTGGCATAGCTACCATCCCCGTCTCCACTTTCAAAGGCGATCGCATTGCCCCCAGTATCAGGGTCTAGGGTAAGATTGAAAGTGGGCAGATTATCGGGGTCTAGGGTGAGATTGAAGCCACTCCGATCCACAATTTGCTGAGATGGGTAGGTCAATTGAGTTACCAGATCCTGAGCTGCTAGCCAGTTATGCAATTGCCAGCTTTGTTCAATGGCACGATCGACTAGACGCTGCAATTCTTCATCAGAACGCCGCTCAACTACCTGAGCATCGACAAAACACCCCATTCCCGCATCAACACCATAGCCAAAAAACTGATTCCGTCTTAACTCGGCCAAATCCTCACCTGGACGCAGAGCCATCTCCCAACGGACAGGGGATTCAGAGCAAAACTTAACCATCGCACAGGCAGTGCGCCCACTGTCAACCACACTTAGCAACACAGGATAGCGCCCTGGTGGAACGGTTCTGGTAAACGGGTCAACGTCTTTGCACCACAGCCAACCGGGGTCGCAAGCAATAATACGCCCTGAAGGTAAAACTAAGTCACCCGCCTTAAAAACATCACTGGTTATGCCACCCTCTGTGAGCGATTCGTAGACTTGATTGGGCTCGAATGCTGCGAGGAAATTGGTATGAGCCTTTAGGGACATGAGGCGATCGCAGTTAGATAAAACATTTTTACTACTTTAATATATGATTTGTGGTTCTACATCAAAGATTGCTTGGGTAACTATATCTATTTAACCGGACTTGATAAGGCTGGCATAAAATCTTAACCTGTATCGGATTGAGTGTCGGGTACCACTTGCAAAAGAATTACATTGCTGTGGCGATCGCCACTGAGCAAAAACTTAACTTCCCCAGTCGCACCGTTAACTTTAAAGTTAGAATTAGCCAAAGTCTTAGCCAACAGAACTCGTCCTGCTTCACCGCTATAAGGTTAATCGCGATCGCCCACAGGTAAGCTCAGTATAAACCCTGTTTGACCAAGTATTGCAGCATCTAGTTTGATATCGCCGCCGTGGGCCCGGGCGATTTCCCTTGCTAAACTTAGCCCCAATCCCGAGCCTTCTATTTTTTGGATCTGAGTGGAGTCACCCCGATGGAAGCGCTCGAAAATGCGATCGCGCTCGCTCAAAGAAATATCCTGAGAACTATTGACAATTTTCACAATTACTCTTTTTTCCTGACAGTTGGCCTGTAACCTGAGCCAACCCTTCGGTAAATTATATTTAATCGCATTACCAACCAGATTTTGCAAAACCTGCACCAGCAAATCGCGATCGCCCTTGATATATAAATTAGGATCAATTGCCATTTGTACATCTAAATGCGGTGCTAGCAGTTCCATATCTTCGGCAATTTCCGATAGCAAAGCCGACATATTCACCTCAACCAAATGTAAACCCATACGTCCGGCATCGGCTAGAGAAAGTAAGAGAAGTTTACGGGTTATTTCATTCAAACGGCGCACTTCATCCAATAAATTACTCAGCGTTTGCTGCACCTCAGAACCCGATTCAACTTGATGCAAAGCCCGTTCTAGTTGACCTTGCAAAATTGCCAGCGGAGTCTTTAATTCGTGGGCAGCATCTCCACTAAAACGAGAAGCTTGTTTAAAACTTCGCTCTAGACGTTCTAACATCTGATTGAACACAAAAATTAATTCTATAAACTCTATATCCGTTGCTCCGTAAGGGACGCGCCGATCAAGCCCCTGTACCGTAACATTCCCGATCGCCATCGTGAGGCGCCCAATTGGATACAGAATACTCCGCGATATGACCCACGCTCCACTCGCAACCAGTAAAAGCACTACGGGAATAGAAATTAGAAAGATATTACGAATCAATTCCATTTCCCCATCGATAGCTTGCAAGTTAACGGCAATGGCTGCTTGACTATAAGGAGAATTAATCGCGCCGACACGCCAAATTGCGGTGCTAGTACGTTGGGTTGCTAGCTTAGCTTTGGGCAATTGAGGAGGATGAAGTGAATCCGATGGCGGCCGCTCGAATGGGGAGCGATCCTGTGGAGGTCGATCGAATGGCGGCAGATTGTGTGGAGGCAGATCCTGTCGAGGTCGATCGTGTGGCGGTCGATCGAATGGGGGTCTGCTTTCGGGCGGTGGAAATAAATTGAGGCGATCGGGAGGTGGTGGCTCTAATGGATTTTGTCGAGGGGGAGGTTCTAATTCAAAATCTATTATGCCAGGATCGGGAGCGGGTAGCGGCAACGATCGCCAGATAGAATTCGCATCAAGTCCATCTTGCCACTGGCTCGATTTGTAGATTAAATTACCATCTCTTTGAGCCACGAGCAAAGCGACGGTGGTTTCCCCATTCATGCCCAAAAGTGATGGCAAAGAATTAGTATAAGCATCCCATTCGGGCGATCGCGGGCGGGTAGCGTGGATTAACTGAGTTTCTATTCCAGCATCAAGACGCTTGACTTTAGCATCGTAAATCAACCACCACGAAACAACACCAAAGCCAATCAGAGCAATACTTGCAAGAACAGAAGATGATAGAGCAATGCGAAAGCGGAAAGATTGGAGTTTCATGATGGTGAATCTGGTTTGCGAAACCGATAGCCAACGCCGCGCACACTCTCAACCCATCCCATACCGCCGATAGGTTCAATTTTCTTGCGAATGCGTTGAATACATACATCTACTACATTGGTATTTGGGTTGAAATCATAGCCCCAGATATGTTCGAGGATTTGCGTGCGGGTGAGTACCCTACCGGGCGATCGCATCAGATATTCCAATAGATTAAACTCCCGGGTTGTCAGTTCGACTTTATGGCGATCGCAGGTAACTTCTCGGAGAATGCGATCGAGCTTAACGGGGCCAACACTCAGAATATTTTGCCCAGTGCCCGAAGCACGCCGCACTACAGCATAAATCCGAGCAACTAACTCCTCAACAAAAAACGGTTTAGCTAAATAGTCATCAGCACCCAGATGTAACCCTTCAATGCGATCGTCTAGTTCATTGCGAGCAGTTAATAAAATTACGGGTACGTTGCGTCCAGCCTTTCGCAAATGTTTGAGAATAGATAATCCATCTTTTCCCGGCAATACAATATCAAGCACGATCGCATCGTACTCATTATCCATCGCCCGCCCATAGGCATCATTGCCATTATCGCAATAATCCACAACAAAGCCTTGTTCTTTCAAGCCCATACAAACAAAATTGGCGATTTTTTCTTCATCTTCAACGTATAGAACATTCATAGATTTATCTATCCGGTTGCGATTATACGGCTATCAGGGATTTACTTAAATTACAAAACTGTAATCCATCCGCACTGTTGCAGGTAATGTTTGGGGAATTTGATGTATTTATAAACATTTTTAGGTCGGCGATCGTAACTATCATGAAAATTGCTTCACTACTCGCGTTACCTGCTACAGCCTTGCTGCTGGGATTTAGCAGCTTGACTTTTCCCGATCGAACTACAGCTAATTCTAATACTGTACTAGCCCAGAGCCAACCAGAACCCAGTCAAGAGCGCAGACGTCCGCCCCGTATAGATTTTGCTGCTGCTGCCAAACAATTAGGAGTCAGCGAAGCCGAGCTAATCGAAGCTTTGGGCCTACCCGCCAAACCGCCGGAACCACCAAGTGAAAATAATCGCCCGCCCAGCCCACCGCCCCGTCCTCGTTTAGATATTCCCGGTGCAGCGAAAAAGTTGGGAGTCACCGAAGCAGATTTGATTAAAATTCTGGGCATTCCACCGCGTCCACCCGGCGATCGTAATCTACCTCAAAATTCCGAAAAACGCTAATTTTTCCACATTACAAAACTGTAATCCCAGCACAGGGATAAATGTCATGTTCAACCAGCTTAATGATTGTAGCGACTAACTCAAAGGGCGATCGAGAATTCATTTCTTTAGCCTGACAACTGCTTCAAACTTAGAAAACTAATCGGGGTAATTATACCATGTCACAACTATTTCCTAATTCAATCAATGCACCGGGCAATTCTTCTCCCCAAAATCAAGGAGTACCGGGCAATCCTCCAGAGCAAAATCAAGGCGCACCGGCCAATTCTCCTCAAAGCCAGGGCGCACCGGGCAATTCTCCTCAAAGCCAGGGCGCACCGGGCAATTCTCCTCAAAACCAGGGCGGAATCGGCAATCCAAATCCTCAAAACCAAGGCGCAGCGGGAAATCCTCCTCCCCAAAATCAGGGCGCACAACTTACGAATTCGGCTTTACCTCCCCAAAACCAAACTCCACCCCCTCCGCCAGCTAACAGTATTAGCACCACAGCAGGAAACGACAATATTACCGGAGATAGTTTAGATAACTTCATCCTCGGTAGTAGTGGCACTGATAGCATAATTGGAGGAGGAGGCACAGATACAATTAGCTATCTTTCCCTCGGCAGCGGCATTACCATTGAGGCTAAAGGTATTGTAGATAAAGGCGCAGCCGGTACAGATACCATGCAAAATATAGAACAAATAATTGCTCCTTTGGGACAGACTAATAGCATTGATGCTTCTACAGGTAGCGGCACAGCTTCTATTAATGTGGATTTGTGGCAGAATCGTATGGCGGTTAACAATCTACCCGGTATCGGCACTCGGAATTTTACTGTAGAGAATTTCGTTAATGTCACAGGTACTCCCAATGTAGATGTCCTTACCGGAAACATCCAAGACAATTATTTAGTAGGAGGAGATGGTAGCGATATACTCTCAGGTTTGCGCGGCAATGATACCCTGATTGGAGTAAATCCATTGAGTGCTACACCGGGAAGCAATGAAACGGATGTGCTGATTGGGGGTCGAGGTACAGATGTTTTTGTTCTCGGTGATGCCACCAAGACATACTATAGTGGAACAGGATTTGCATCGATTCCATATTTTCAGCAGGGAATCGATCGCATTCAGTTACGTGGGAGTCTCTCTGACTACAATATTGTTGGTAACTCCATCAATTTTGCTGGTACGTCTGACCAAATTGCTGTAATTCAAGGCCCGTTTACCCCTGATAGTTTCATATTCGTGTAAAATATCGACTTTTAGAACCCCGACTTCGCAGAATTGGTCGGGGTTCGGGTATTATGTTTTTTTACAAATAACCAATAAAATCAACTAATTTTCTGCCAATGCCGATCGCTCTTTAATCCAATCGAGTAAAATAGGATTGACCAATTCCGGCGCTTCATCCTGGGGACAATGGCCCACTCCCTCCAAAGGAATAAACTTTTCAACAGCCGGAAACTTTGCCAATTCTCGCCCCAATGCGATCGGCTCCCAAGGGTCATCTGTTCCCCACAAAATCAAAGCCGGACAGCTTAAACGTGGCAACAAATCCTCCGGTAGCGGGCCTTGAGAATAACTGATAAATGCCACAAATACTTCGACTGCGCCGCTGTCTTTGGCAGGTTCCAGCAGCATATTTACCAGTTCGTCGCTGACAGCTTCAGGACGGTGATAAGCTTGCAAAAGCACTTTTTTTACTGTTTTTGGCGTTGCTAATTGTTTAAAAAATAATTGACTTATCCACTTGACATTTAAAAGTTTTTGTGCGATGGGCGCTCCAAAACTGCGATACCAAGGCAATTCGGCGCGTTTGCGATCGTGCAGCAACCGCAGGGAACAATTAAGTAAAATTACGCCAGAAGCAATATCGGGAAAATCCACAGCGGCTTGCATAATTGCCACGCAGCCGATCGAATTTCCCACCAAAAAAGCCGGCCCGCCCGCAACTTCCCGACAAAAATCAGCAATTAGCTGTCCCCAAGTTTCAAAAGTATAGTCAATTTCAAGTTTGGGCGCGGGTTTAGCAGAACCGCCAAAACCGATGAGGTCGATCGCATAACAGCGACAATCAGCAGCCAGCGCCGGCAAATTCTTGCGCCAGTGGCCCCAAGACGCACCAAAACCGTGGACAAACACCACCGCAGGCCCCTGGGAACCCGCAGCCTGGTAGCAAATCGGAAAGCCTTTCCACAGCCAAGTTTGAGGTGCAGCAACTGTTGACGAAGTGGGAGTAGAAGATGTCATGCGATTTTAGATTTTAGATTTTAGATTTTAGATTGGGCATGGGGCATAGGGCATGGGGCATAGGGCATGGGGCATGGGGCATAGGGCATTGTCAACACTGCCAACTGCCAACTGCCAACTGCCAACTGCCAACTGCCAACTGCCAACTGTCAACTGACTACTTTGCAGTTAGAGCCGATAGTATGTCACGATTAAAGATGCTGACTTCTTTGCCTTATTGAAATTTCCCTTATGCCAACGATCATTTCCACTGCTGTCGTACCGTTTCTGGGGTCGGAAATTGTACCCGACTACGACACCGCCAAAGTAGTTATCTTACCAATTCCCTACGAAGCTACAACCACTTACCGCCGGGGGTGCGAAAACGGGCCGGCGAAACTTCTAGAAGCTTCTCATCAACTCGAGTGCTACGACGAAGAATTGGATTCGGAAGTTTGCTACGATGTCGGAATTTATACACAAGAGCCGATCGCCGATACCCGCAACCGCCAACCGGTTTCATCCTCAGAAATGCTGCGAGTCACCCAAGCCGCAGTCCATCAGCTAGTTACCGAAAATAAATTTGTGATCTCCCTCGGAGGCGAACACAGCATCACTGCCGGCGTTGTTGAAGGTTATCGCCAAGCATACCCGGATGAACCTTTCACAGTCGTGCAAATCGACGCCCACGGCGACTTGCGGCACGAATACGAAGGCTCGATTCACAACCACGCCTGCGTGATGCGGCGTATTGTAGATATGGGCTTACCGACACTGCAAATCGGGATTCGCGCTATCTGCAAAGAAGAAGCAGACTTGATTAAAGCAAAACAGCTAAACGTGATTCGAGCTCGCGAAATCGCTACTCAACCGGATTGGGCCGATCGGGCAATTGCCAGCATAACAACTAAGCGAGTATTTTTGACGATCGACTTAGACGGCATCGATCCGACTTTAATTCCAGGGGTGGGAACACCCGAACCGGGCGGGTTAAATTGGTATTCCCTCACCGGATTTTTGCGCCGCATCTTCGAGTCCTACGAAGTAATCGGGTGTGACATTATGGAATTAGCACCTATTGTAGATTCTGTAGTCTCAGAATTTACCGCCGCCAAATTAGCATACAAACTTATTGGATACCAAGCCCTGGCTCAAGGTTGGCTAAAGCCAGACGAGGAATAAATCCCGAAGTACGAATCACAATAGGCTGTTGGCAAGGCTAGAATTAAGTTAAAGCCAAACAACAGCCAATTTTACTCGTGCTGACAGTTTCATCTTTCATGCTGGCAAATACTGCTCTTCACCTCCTGAAAACATGAGTTTACTAATCGATACAACTGGTACTCCCATTAACGGCTACGCTCCCGATTTTGAATTGCCGGGAGTTGACGAAGAAGTTCACCATTTAGCTCGATATTTAGAAAAATTTCGGGCGATCGCGGTGATATTTATGTGCAATCATTGCCCTTACGTGCAGTTGTATCTCAATCGCATGAAAGAACTTCAAGCAGATTTTCAAGATCGAGATGTTACTTTAATCGGGATTAATGCTAATGATGCAAACCAGCATCCCGACGACAGTTTTGAGAATATGAAAACTTTTGCCGCCAACAATCAACTCAACTTCCCGTACATCCGAGATGTTGCTCAAGATGTGGCTGAAAGTTTTGGGGCTTCTAAAACGCCGGAGGTTTTTTTGTTAGACCAAGACGGCAAACTGCGCTATAAAGGTTTAATTGACGACAACGCTGACGATCCGGCGGCGGTGCAGGTTTCTTATCTGCGGAGTGCGATCGACCAATTGCTCAACAGTCAACCCGTTGAGCCTTCAACTACAGAGGCGATAGGCTGTTCCGTCAAATGGCGAGCATAGGCAGATTTAAAATTAACGTTCCGGCAGTAATTATTAACTGGTTCCCTGGCTGTGCCTGGGAACCTATCTCCAGAGGCTTTGCCTCGTCAAAGAGTGGACGCAAATTGGAGGTACAGCCTCCGAATCTGCTTTACCAGGCAGAGCCTGGTAAGGAGTAAAAAGATTCCAAACAATTGTCTGTGAACTTAAGAAGTAGACGTATTCCCAACTTAATTCTCGCAGTCGCCTTCATGCTAGCACTGCTGATTAGTTGGAACTTATTCAAGAACTTTTCCTCAGTCGATACGCTGCAGCGCACCTCCTTAAACGTATCCGCTGCTATCAGTCTCTCGAAAGCTTTAGGGGAAATCAAAACTGTTTATCAAAGCAGTAATCCGAATTTTACTATTAATTATAATTTTGGTGCTTCCGGTGCTCTAGAACAGCAAATTCAGCAAGGCGCCCCGGTAGATGTATTTTTCAGCGCCGCCACCAATCCAATGGATGCTTTGCAGCAATCTAACCTGCTAATTAACGACACGCGGCGCAATTTGCTGACAAATCGCCTGGTTTTGATTACTCCTAAAAATGGCTTGGCTTTGAGCGAGTTTAAACAGTTGGCAGATGCCAGAATCAAGAAAATTGCGATCGGTGAACCGAAAAGCGTACCTGTGGGACAATATGCTCAGGAAATGTTAACTAAGCTTGGATTGTGGCAGCAACTCCAGCCAAAATTAGTGCTAGGAAATAACGTCCGCCAAGTGCTGACATTCGTCGAAAGCGGTAACGTTGATGCTGGCATAGTTTACACGACTGATGCCAAAGCATCCGACAAAGTAACTGTGCCGCTAACGGCTGCCGAAAATTTGCATTCGCCCATTGTTTATCCGCTGGCAGTTATCAGAAACAGCCGCAATCCCGGTGCTGCGAAAGCCTTTGTTGACTTTTTGGCGGGCGATCGAGCTAAAATAGTATTTCAGAAATACGGATTTGGGATAGTTCGATAATTAGGCGTAAAAATTATAAATATTCAGAAACCCTTCTTCACTTTCTTCTCTTCCTTCGTGTTCTTCGCGTCTTCGCGGTTCGTAAAAAAAAAACTCCTTCACAAATCATTTAAGACTGCGATAGTTAATCCCAAATATGGAATTTGACTTATCTCCGCTCTGGATTTCTCTTAAATCATCTGCAATTGCCACATTTTTTACTTTCTTTCTGGGAATAGCCACCGCCCGGTGGATGCTTTCAACTCGCATCAGAGGTAAAGCTTTAATTGAAGGCATTTTAATTTCTCCCTTAGTTTTGCCGCCGACAGTAGTGGGATTTTTGCTGCTGCTACTGTTTGGTAGAAATGGGGCGATCGGGCAATTCTTGCTACAATTCGACTTAACTATAATTTTCACTTGGCAAGCTGCCGCCATTACTGCCACAGTTGTATCCTTTCCCCTCATGTACAAAACTGCTTTGGGAGCTTTTGAGCAAATTGATGCCAATCTTCTCAATGCAGCCCGCACTTTAGGAGCATCGGAGTGGCAAGTCTTTTGGCGGATTATGTTGCCGCTAGCATGGCCGGGAATTTTAGCAGGAACTATTCTCGCATTTGCCCGCGCTTTGGGTGAATTCGGCGCTACGTTGATGTTAGCGGGGAATATTCCCGGACAAACTCAAACTATCCCGATGGCCATTTATTTTGCTGTGGAAGCAGGGGATATGAGGCAAGCTGCTATTTGGGTTTTGATTATTCTTAGTCTTTCTTTGAGCGTGCTAACTGCTGTTAATTTTTGGACGGATTTACAAAGGAGATCGCTCAAACCGAATTCGAGCCAAAGACTGCAATCAAATATTCCTAAATTAGCGTCTACTTTTACCAGAAAATCCCAAAAACAACAACCGAAAAGGGGACTTTTTTTAAGCATTTTTAAACCTCTCTCTGGCTTTGCCTTGGATGTCGGCTTCAATATCGGCCCGGAAGTGCTGGGAATTTTGGGCGCGTCGGGTTCTGGTAAGAGCATGACTCTGCGCTGCATCGCCGGTTTGGAAACTCCCAGGAGCGGTCAAATTTCAGTCAATGGCAGGGTTTTATTTGACTCAGCACAGGGTATTAATGTAGCTTCTAAAGACCGCCGCATCGGTTTTTTGTTTCAAAACTATGCTTTATTTCCTCACCTGACTGTTGCTCAAAATATTGCGTTTGGCTTGCAGCATTTATCTGAAAGCGAGCAAAAACTTCGAGTAAAAGAACAACTAATTTCGGTGCAAATGTCGGGACTGGAAAACCGCTACCCGCACCAACTTTCAGGAGGCCAACAGCAGCGGGTGGCTTTGGCGAGGGCGATCGCCCCTTCTCCAGAATTGCTGCTGTTAGACGAACCGTTTTCTGCTTTGGATACTCACTTACGCAGTCAACTTGAACGGGAGTTAATGCAGACTCTGGCTAATTATCGGGGAATTACTTTGTTTGTCAGCCACAATTTAGAGGAAGTTTACCGGGTGTGCAAAAATCTGTTGGTGTTGGCCGAGGGAAGGCCGATCGCCTTTGATACCAAAGAGAACATTTTCGATCGCCCCCCCAATTTCACTGTCGCCCAGTTGACGGGCTGCAAGAATTTCTCAGCAGCTAAACCGATCTCCGTAACTCTCGTGGAGGCGATCGACTGGGGCTGTACTCTGACTGTAGTCGAACCCATTCCCAAATCTCTAGTTTCTGTCGGAATTCGGGCTCATCAACTGATTTTTGTTAGCGGGTGCGATCGCGAAAATACTTTTGCTTGTTGGATCGCCTCGACTGTGGAAACTCCGCACCGGGTGACATTATATCTCAAATTGCACTCGCCTCCCAATGATTCCCAAGATTATCACTTGCAAGCCGAAGTTTTCAAGGAAAAGTGGAGGGCTATTAAGGACAATCCTTTTCCCTGGTATGTTCATTTCGAGCCAATTAGGTTAATATTAATGGAAGCCTGAGTTAACTAGGAATATACCGTTAACCGTCAACACTCAACAGTTAACCGTCAACACTCAACAGCTAAATACATCTTAACCAAACATCAAATCATGCCTGAAAAAGTTAAAAAAACCGACGCAGAATGGCAACAACAACTCACGCCAGAACAATTCAAAGTCGCCCGAAAAAAGGGAACAGAAAGAGCTTTTAGCGGCGAGTATCACGACAACAAAAAGCCCGGAATTTATAATTGCATTTGCTGCGGTACGGAGCTATTTAAATCAGAAACAAAGTTCGATTCCGGTACCGGTTGGCCGAGTTTCTACGCTCCAGTTAGCGAAGAAAATGTCAAGTGCGAGTCGGATAACACCTTGTTCATGCGCCGAACAGAGGTACTGTGCGCTGTTTGCGACGCTCATCTCGGTCACGTATTTAACGACGGGCCCAAACCTACCGGTCAGCGTTACTGCATGAATTCTGCTGCTCTTAATTTCGTCCCCAAGGATTGATTCTTTTAGGGGCGGGCTAGAAGCCCAACCCCTACTCCCCACAAAAAATCAATCCGGTTGTGGAACAGGCATCTTGCCTGTTCACCTAGCAGCCCACGCCACAAACAAATTCTCTTGCAGCACAAGCAGGATGCCTGTTCCGGGCAATTGATGTTCAAAATGCACCCGTACTGCTATCTTATGGTGAAGGCAAAAAGAGTAAAAAAATAGTGGCGGCATGGGGATGGTTTATCAGCGAGTTTTGCTGAAGCTCAGCGGTGAAGCGCTTATGGGCAGCTTGGGCTACGGCATCGATCCGGTAGTCGTTCAGTCGATCGCCCAAGAAGTGGCCAAAGTCGTGTCCGAAGGCATTCAAATCGCGATAGTTGTCGGTGGCGGCAACATTTTTCGCGGGGTGAAAGCTGCTTCGGCAGGAATGGATCGGGCAACGGCTGATTATGTGGGCATGATTGCGACGGTGATGAATGCTATCACTTTGCAGGATGCCCTGGAACAAGCAGGAGTGCCAACGAGGGTGCAATCGGCGATCGCCATGCAAGAAGTAGCTGAACCCTACATCCGGCGGCGGGCGATTCGCCACCTAGAAAAAAAACGAGTAGTGATTTTTGGTGCCGGTTCTGGCAACCCTTTTTTTACTACTGATACTACAGCCGCTTTGCGGGCGGCTGAAATTGATGCAGAGGTGATTTTTAAAGCTACTAAGGTAGATGGGGTGTACGATTCCGACCCCCACCTCAACCCCAACGCGCGCAGGTATCAAACCCTCACCTATGCCCACGTCTTGAATCAAGATTTGCGGGTGATGGACAGTACGGCGATCGCCCTTTGCAAAGAAAATAATATTCCTATTATGGTATTTGACCTCTCGGTGTCGGGCAACATCTACCGAGCTGTAATGGGAGAATCTATTGGAACTCTTGTCGGAGGTTTTTGTGAAGTTAGCTGACGCAGAAGATCATATGCAAAAGGCAGTTGAGGCTACTCAACGATCTTTTAATACTATTCGGACGGGACGGGCCAACGCCTCCCTCCTCGATCGAGTCATGGTAGACTACTACGGCTCTCCAACTCCGATCAAATCCCTTGCCAACATCGGCACCCCGGATGCGACTACGATCACCATTCAACCGTTCGATCGCACAGCGCTCAACTCGATCGAAAAAGCGATTTCCCTGTCCGATGTAGGACTCGTGCCTAACAACGACGGTTCAGTTATTCGCTTGAACATTCCGCCGCTGACGAGCGACAGACGCCAAGAATTTGTCAAAATGGCCAGTAAGTTTGCTGAAGAAGGTAAAGTTGCAATTCGCAATATCCGCCGCGATGCCGTTGACTCGATTCGCAAGCAGGAAAAAAGCAGCGATATCTCTAAAGATGAATCCCGGGACTTGCAAGATAAAATTCAAAAGCTGACGGACAAGTACATTGGCAGAATAGAAGAAGTTCTGGCAGCGAAAGAGAAAGATATCACGACTGTTTAGGGAATGGGAAATTGGGCAGGCGGAATAGGAATAGTGTTGAGATTGCCGAGATACGGCCGCGAACAACGAGCAGACGCTTAATGATTTGTTAGTTGTGAGTTAAAAACTCAAGATTTAACACTCATTAACTTACCAATTCCTCCTGCCCCATGACCAATCACCCATTACCAGTTACCCATTACCCAAATGTTTGATTGCATTATGGTAGGTGCAGGCCCGGCAAGCAGCACAGCAGCTTATCACCTGGCCAAGCAGGGACGTTCTGTTGTGGTAGTAGAAAAAGCATCTTTGCCCCGTAATCAGCCTTGTAGCGGCGTTTCTGGGGCGATCGCTCAATGGCTCGATTTTGACCTGACGCCAGCTATTTCGATGAAAGCTAACAAAATTACCTACACATGGAAAATGGAAGATCTGGTGCAGGTTCAGATAAATTCCCCAATGTGGATGGTACAGCGAGATGTATTTGACGAATTTTTAATTAAACAAGCTCAAAAAACTGGTGCGGAAGTTAGACACTCTACAGAAGTTAAAGGAATTGAGTTTAAAAATTTTCTTTGGGAAGTTAAAACAAACTCAGAACCTGTTTCTGGCCGCTATTTGATTGGTGCTGGCGGTGCCGGCGGGCCGATGACTAAGAGGCTGGGATTAAAAGAACCAACACTCTGTTTGAGCGCAAGTTTAGAAACTCGCTCAATCAAGGGCGATTCCGTCAATTTCGATTTTGGTACTATAAAAAAAGGTTTTATCTGGAGCTTTCCCAAAGCTGACGGTTACTCTTGGAGTATTGCTGCGATGCGTGGCGACAAGCCAAAAGATATCAAAAAAATGTTGGCAGAGTACGCACCTAAGTGCGGGGCGGATGTTAGTGTCAGCAACGTGCGGGAACACCCCAAGAGTTTGTGGGATGGCGATCGCAAATTGCACTCGCCAAATTCCCTGCTCGCAGGAGACGCAGCCAGTCTCGCCGACCCCCTGTCCGGTGAGGGAATTCGTCATGCCATTTTTAGCGGCTTTAAGGCCGCTAAAGCGAGCGATCGAGCTCTTGGAGATGCCGACGACGCTAAGGAGCCGTACACTGAATCGATCGCCCAAGAATGGGGCCCTGATATGGTTTGGATCGGCCGCTTAGCCAGGGCCTTCTATCAGTTTACAGGAGCTGTTTATAGAGCGGGCATCCAATTTCCGAGGACTACTAAGTTGATGAGCAAAATTTTGTGTGGCGAACTGCGTTATGCCGATATCGCTAACCGCGCTTTTAACAAGCTGATGCCGTTTTAGAAGGAAGTCCGAGGGAAGAACGAATATTGTTAAATCCCCATTGCTTATTCTTCATTTCCAATTCTTAATCGTTAGTTTAAAAATAGGAATTACACATTATTCCTCACAAAGCCAGTTGATTCCTTGATTTTTCCTTGCCCAACCCGCTTTTTTCCAATAAACTGGGTTTAAAAGCGTAACTGCTATTTTAAATAAAGTCGATGCGAGGATTTTTTAATACAAGCCCCGCGCTGCTTATACGATCAATCTCCAATACTCCTGGAGGCAAAAAGTGGTTTGACACGTTATTAAGAGCGCGGTAAGGCGCTTCAGGGGCAGCTTAAATAATTACATTCTACCTACATCCTGTAAAATATAAAATCTCAAATCTAATGATAATTTATTTTTATAAAGTAGAGGAGCCTTACGGCTGCTTTTCTAATTTTTCACCACACGACATTTGTATGCACGGTCAATATTGGTTGACTGTGGAACATTACTATCAAGCCCAAAAATTTGTCAGCGCTGATGAAAGATTAGTGGCGGCGATTCAAGCCGTAGCAACTCCTCAAGAAGCCGCTAAATTAGGTCGCGATCCCAACCACCGGATTCGCGCTGATTGGGAAGCCGTGAAAATTCCTATTATGCGCGAAGCAGTTTTAACTAAGTTTCTCGCTCATACAGACATTCAAGCGATTCTACTCGCCACAGGCGATCGAGTGATTGTCGAAGATTCGCCAACGGATTACTACTGGGGCTGTGGCTGCGACCGAACCGGTCAAAATCATTTGGGTAAAATTCTGATGAGCGTGCGCCAAGAAATTAGTCAGCGCCTTGCGGGCTGATAGAAACTCAAATTCTTTCGTTAATTATCATTATATGAAGTTATACAACAAATGTCAAGTTATCCTAACAATGAATAATTCTCATAGTGAGAGTTTAAGATTGCGAGAAATTTATAAGAGCATTAAAATAATAATAATTATTTGCTTAAGTCGCTCTGCCTGTTGAAGGCAAGGATTAAACTGGCGCGATCTCAGATTTTACTTAGCCCAGCCCACCCGAGGCGATACACGGTCGTCTCTGACAAGTGCGCGACCGATTAATTGTACAGATCGGTTTAGTCAAAAATTCCAGGTAATATATTTGAGTTTGAATGTTCCAACAGCACATCACAACTTCTTATTATTGTATAAGTACAAAAGGAGATTTATGCAACTCACAGAAAATACGGAAGAATTACATTATAAACTAGACAGAGAAGTTTTGATACGGCGGATAACTGAACGTATCCGCCAATCTCTAGAATTAGAAGATATTTTAACCAGTACGGTAGCAGAAGTGCGGTCTTTTTTGAAAACAGATCGCATTATGATTTACAAGTTTAGTGCTGACGGAAGTGGAGAAGTTGTTGCTGAGTCAATTAATAACAACTGTCTCCCTTCCTTGAAAGGACTGCACTTTCCAGCAGACGACATTCCCGCGAGCGCCAGGGAGATGTATGTCGCTTTGCGCCAGCGGACAATAATAGATGTTAACTCAGGGACGATCGTCCTGAGTCCCCTCGATGCAGCAGACACCGGTCAACCTTTAGTAAAGGAGGAGATGCACTACCGAGCGCTCGATCCTTGCCACACCGCTTACCTGATGGCAATGGGAGTGCAATTTTCCTTAGTCGTGCCGATTTTGCACCGCAGGATCGCGTCGCCAAACAGCAAAACAGATATCTGCGAGGCGGCAACGTGTCTGACTCGATACGAGCCAGGAAATAATCAAAAAATTCACATCGAACTGTGGGGACTTTTAGTGTCTCACCACTCTGCGCCCCTCAATATTTCACCAGCAGATTTAGAAGTAGTTCAGCTCGTATCAGATCAATTGTCTAGCGCTATAGCCCACGCGCTTCTCCTCCAGCAAACCCGCTCTCAAGCCGCCCGCGAAGCTACCGTGAGCCGCATAGCAGCGCTGTTGTACGGTCACGTCAACATTCAACTGCAACAGGGTTTAGAAGCCACCGTCACCGCTTTGGGCGGCAGCGGTGGCAGACTCTATCTCAACCAGCCAAAAATCAACGGTGAAAAGTTATCCAGTCCAAAGATTGAAGGAGAATTGGCAATTGCCCCGGCCCACCGCGATGCTACCTTTGAACTGTTCACCACAGGAGAACAACCGACACTTCCCAACTGGGAAAAAGTTAAGGCGATCGAAGCTCATCCCCTCTGGCAGGAATGGCTAACCAAAGGATTCAAAAATACCGAAGAAATTCCCAAATTATCAATTTTTACTAATTCTCAATTTCCCGTTTTGATAATTACCGACTTATACAAAGAACCTCTATTTAGAGTTTTAGTTCCCGGTTTCCAATCTACTAAAATTCGGGGTTTGCTGGTAATTCCCCTCCACTACAAACAACAATTAGTCGGCTGTTTGACCATTTTTCGCAATGCAATAGATACCGAAAAAATGTGGGCGGGGCGCTTTGACAGCAACGCTGCACAAACCCTTCCCAGACAATCCTTTGAACTCTGGCGAGAAATAAAAAAAGGTCAGTCGCCCGAGTGGAAGTACGAGGAAATTGAGCAAGCTTTAGCTATAGGCCGCCAATTTTGTTCGGCAATTGGGCAGTACGTTCTTTATAAAGAAGTGCAGACCCTGAATGCCAACTTGGAGCGCCAAGTTCAAGAACGCACCGCCCAATTGCAACAATCCTTGGACTTTGCCAAAGTATTGACGCGAGTTAGAGACCAGATTCGCAGCACCTTAGATTTAAAAATCATACTGCAAACTATTGTGCGAGAAGTCAGAGTTTTGTTGGATACCGATCGCACGGTAATCTACCAATTTGCAGCAGACAAACAGGGCGAGGTAGTTGTCGAAGCTGTTTGCGGCCAGTGGCGGTCAATTTTAGGTATCACATCTCCACAAGAATGCTTTCCCGAAGGCTCAGACTGCTTTTATCGAGCCGGACGGGTGCGAGCAATTAATGATATTTATACTGAGGATTTAACACCCTGTCACCGCGAATTTTTGGAAGAGTTGCAGGTGAGAGGAAGTTTAATTGTGCCGATGAGAGGCAAAGATTCCCAATTGTGGGGGTTGCTGATTGCCCATGAGTGTTCGGGGCCGAGAGTTTGGCAAACAGCAGAACAGGAATTGGTGCAACATTTAGCGGCTCAAGCTGCGATCGCCATTCACCAAGCAGAACTTTATCAAGAAAGTCTCAATGCAGCAACTGCCGAGCGATTAAAAGCCGAACAGCTAGCTAAAACAGTCACAGAACTGCACAATACCCAAGCCCAACTGATTCAAACCGAAAAAATGTCCAGTCTCGGACAACTCCTGGCCGGAGTCGCGCACGAAATCAATAACCCCGTTAACTTTATCTACGGCAATCTGTCCCACGCCAGCGAATACACCAAAGATTTGCTCTGCTTGGTGGAACTCTACCGCCAGCACTACCCCAATCCCAACCCAGAAATTAGCGAGTGTTCCGAAGCAATCGACATCGAATTTCTTGCCGAAGATTTGCCAAAAATTTTGGGTTCCATGACAGTCGGAGTTGAGCGCATCCGCCAGTTAGTTGTATCTTTGCGTAATTTTTCCAGGAGCGATCAAGCCGAGAAAAAAGCCGTTGACATTCACGAGGGCATCGACAGTACCCTGTTGATTTTGCAGCACCGGATCAAAGCCAATTCCGATCACAACACCGTAGAAATCATTAAAGAATACGGCAATTTGCCCTTAGTAGAATGCTATGCCAGCTCGCTCAATCAGGTATTTATGAATCTGATCGGTAATGCCCTTGACGCCCTAGAAATGGGAAAAAAAGAGCGAGTTATGAATCTTCCCTTTAAAGCGGCAAGTGCAGCGGCGACACATTTAAGCTCCCAAATACTGCCTATCGAGTCGGGAGATATAAATGCCACCACCGAGTGTTTGATTCCTGATTTCCCATCTCCTTGCATTCGGATTCGCACTGAATTAATCGATGAAAAAACGGTAGGAATTTGCATTGCCGACAATGGTCACGGCATCCCCCAAGAGTTAATCTCTCACATATTTAATCCGTTTTTTACTACTAAACCCGTAGGTCGGGGCACGGGTTTAGGACTGTCTATCAGTTACCAAATTGTAGTTGAGAAACACCAAGGCGTACTTAAGTGTGTTTCTGTACCCGGTCATGGTACAGAGTTCTGGATCGAGATTCCCCTGAATTAGGTAGAACAACCTAAAAAAACAACACACCCAGATACCCGACTTCTTTGAGAATTCGGGAAATTAACAACGATCGCGTTTTACGTCAAGAAATTATTTTCTCTTCATCGCAGAGAGAGATAATTCGATTCACAAAAGCTTTTAGCTCTGGACAAGCTTGAATCGCAATCATCAGATCGTTGTTTTTCAAAATAGCCATTCCATCAATCACTTTGTTATAGTCTTTTCCGCGTTTTCCAGAGCTAAAAATCTCCTTAATCCAATAGTAAGGTGGCTTTTGATGATTCACTGTTTCAGGCGAACCGCTAGGAGCAGAAAGGTTGTGTTTCGCTAGCTTCTGGATAGTTGTCCAGTAGGGAAGAAGCCATGCTTCAAAATCATGTGATGCTGTGTGAGGATAGAATTTTGGGTTTTTACCTACCCATGTCCTCATTTTCTCTTTAGCATCATTGGCATCTTTAAAGTCCGGCTTTCCGGTATAAACGTCTGTAAGTGCAATTACAGCATCATAGCCATCATTATCGAGGAGAGTTTCAACTATTTTCTTGAGTTTCCCTTCCTTGGGAATTCCACCATGTTGTGGTTTAAAGTCTAGTCTGGGCATTTTTTGCTCTAAACGACTTTGCAGAAACTCATGAAGCTTCTTTCTAAATGCCATTTCAGTAGCACCTTCAACCAAAATAGCAATTCTCATGGACGGCCACCCATCACATTCATTTCCCAAACCTGGTCAAGACTGTAATCTTCTAACCATTTATCCAGGTTAAAAGTGTCACCCCACCTCATTTTTGCCTCCCCTTGTTCCAAATCGCAGACCAAAATCTCGCTTGGATCGAGAAATCTGATGAGTCTATCTGAGTGTGTGGCAACTATCAGTTGAGTGTGTTTTGAAGCTTCTCTCATTAGATAAACTAAGTGTCTTAAGAGTTCCGGGTGTAGGCTAACTTCTGGTTCATCTAGCAACGTAATAGTTGTTAAAGTTTGACTTTGCAGGAGCGCAACTAACCAGAGGAAGCGCAACGTTCCTTCTGATAGCTCATGGACATAGAAAGGCTGAGGAAAATTCCTATCTGTCCAAGTCATAGACATAGTTCCTGCGGCAACCGGAGGAAAGTTTAATCGCTCGAAATCTGGAAAGGCAGCAGAAATGATATTTTCAACCATTTCAAAACTGTCTCGATCGGTTTCCCGAAGGTCATAAAGACAGGAAACCAGGTTTTCACCGCTTGCTCCAGGCAACTTTGCAGGGCGCATTGCTTGAGGTAGACGAATTGGACTTTTCTCTGAAACATCAAGTGCTCCATAATATGTGCAAGAAGCAAGGCTCTTTCTCAGGTTCTCTGGTTCGCGATACATTTTAGGAACTTGAGAAAGGGATGTTTCAAGAGGATTGTGATCCCAACTCGGTCTCACAAATCCTCTGCTTTCTTCTTGAGAATATTTAATATCCAAACCTTGTGATTCAATATACTTGAATGGTTCAGCTCTGTGGGGATTTCTCTGCTGTGTTAAAGATTCGTCTCTAACTTCATAAGATAAACCTTTAGGTGACAATGTTAAGCTGTACTTCAAAGGTTGTTCCTTTGGCACTTGCATTGAAATTTCAATTTCAAGTTCTTGTACTTTACCTCTTGTCAAAATTTCATTCAAGCCGCCTTTAAGTTGCAATAAATTCTGTAAATTTCCACTTGCTGAAGCGGCGAGTATTGAAAGAACATCTAAAAAAGAAGTTTTTCCTGCTCCGTTTGCACCAATCATGACGATGAGATTTCTCATCTCAAGCTCAATATTTTGAAGACGCCGAAAACCCCTTACTGATATATTTTCAAATCTATTCATATTCTGTCCTTAAATAGTGAAACTAGCCTAGACACATATATTGAGACTAGGCTAAGTATATCTGCCTTAGATACTTTAGAGGTTTAGTAAAGCCAGATGGGTGTATGAAACGGTCTGCATCCCTTGGGTTGGCGCAGCATGAAAAGTCGTTGGAGCAGACCGATGTCGTTCACAAGTCTTTAAGGCAAGATTAGCTTCACGAGCACAGAACCGATCGAGCCCAGAAGACTCATAAAGTTGCCACCGCCGCCCGTGCGGGGTTCCGTAGGCTTTTGACGTGCAACAATGGCTTCGGCTAACTGCTTTGACAAATCCTGACCTTGGGGATTTCCTTGAGCTGCAAAGAGTTGGTTTGCTCGATCGGCGTCTTGAGTCGCGCCGGCGAAGTCTCCCAAGTCAGCGCGAGACATACTGCGCGCAAAATAAACGGCTGCTAAATCCGATTTCAGATTCAGCGCTTGATTGTAATAATCAATGGCGTTTCTGTAGTTTCCTGCTTGAGCTTCCAGCACTCCCAATCGGTAGAAGTCTTCAGCGGTGCCGATATTGGTTGGCATTCCTCTAACTCCGAGCAGTTGCGCGTTAGTTAAATTGGCGTTGAGCAAATTGGCGTCCGTGAGATAGGCACTTCTCAAGTCAGCACCGCTGAGGTTGGCACCGGTGAGGTTCGCCCCTGTCAGGTTGACGCCAAACAGGCTGGTGCCGCTGAGGTTGGCACCGCTGAGGTCAGCCCCGGTGAGGTTGGCTCGACTGAGGTTAGCCAACCTCAAGTCAGCACCTTTGAGATTGGCTCCTGTTAAATTGGCTAAAACCAAGCCTGCACTGCTGAGGTCGCAGTTGGGGCACTGTCGGGTGGCTAGTAATTGTTGCGTGTGTTGGATGTTCTCGGCGGGTGCAGGAGCGATCGGGGCGATCGCGCTCAGCAGCGTTGCCGCAGCGAGGATTCTGAGTTTCATTTTAACCGTCCAAAATTCAAAATATTAAATCTAAAATAGCTTTTATCGAAGCAATTGAAAATCACCATAACACAAGTTCACCCAACAAATCTTTTTGACTTGCCGTATGTAGGAGTTCTGGGCGCCATCAGCACCCTAAATTGAAGTTATCCGCCTTACCTTAGTGTCAAATAAAGATTTCGCTGCCAATAAATTAGGGTAATGAATTACTCATTACCCTTTAGCCGCTGTTCTCGGCAACCATAAAAATTAACAAATAAATTAGTCGTGAATCGTGCCGTCGGGCATCGTTGTACCCTTAAGATATACTCCGCTCAGGTTAACTTTTGTAAGGTTTGCTCCCAACAGGTTTGCTCCGCTTAAGTCTGACGCACTTAAAATCGCTTCAGTCAAGTCTGCCCTAATTAGACTCGCCCCCATTAAGTCGGCTCCGCTAAGGTCTACTTTGCTCAAGTTTGCGCCAATTAAATCGCATTCTGTCAGCACCGCCCTACGCAAGTTTACCCCGTAAAGATTTACTCCGTGCAAGTCTGCACGGCTGAGTGTGGCCCGAGATATGTTGGCTCCAATTAAAGTTGCTTGGATGAGGTTCGCTCCGCTCAAGTCTGCTTTGCTGAGGTTCGCTCCCATCAACTCAGCTCGATTCAGGTTAGCTTCAACTAAAAGTGCTTCTGTGAGGTCGGCTCCACCTAAGTCTGCTCTCCTCAAATTAATTTTGCACAAATTGGCTTTGCCAAAGTTGACTCTGTTGAGTTTCGCTTTGCTGAGATTGGCTCCAATCAGGTCGGCTTCATACAGATTGGCTCCAATCAATTCTGCTTCGTAGAGGTAGACCTCGTGCAGGTAGACCCCGCTAAAATTTCTTTCTCCTATTGCGTATAGCTTGAGCAGTTCGTCAACGTTCATTGTGGCTTCTCTACACCTTTTAAATGAAGAATACTGTCAGCAAGCTCGTTGCACCGGATGTTCTGCTATTTTAGATTCTGAAATATTCACACCCAGCCTGAAACTTCCCTCAATCTGCAAGGTTTGAGTATAAATTAGATGGTTTGGTGAGGGTGAAGGACAAAGCTGCATTCTCTTTTCCCTTTGGTTAAAAATTAATATTTAAAAATTTTAACAACAAGTTTGCTCGCACTTCGTAACTAAATCCCAAAGATTCTACGTGGAAACTCCGATCGAACCCATAACTTTTTGTGGCTAGTTGAGCTTACTGAGTAAGACTGTGATCTTGGTCACACAGTCATGTTAGTAGGATCACATAGAAACCCCCCTTTCGATCACAGCAGGCGGGCAAAAATAGCCGATACTTATACTGTAATGCTGGAAAATTGACAATGCCACCCTCGCCGTGTTTTACTCAATTGGCAATAAAGTCAGTAGTTTCACAGATACTTGCCCGCGGCAAGAAAGTCGGTGGCAACGTCACTCGGCGCTACCCGCTCTGACCGATGAGAGTGCTGATATCTAAGGATTTTTCGCACAGCGAAAGCCAAAAATGCAGTTCGGGGACTAGGGGAATGTCTGTATAAAAATGCGATCGCTGGTGTACATTCGCCTGTTTGCTAGCACCTAATGACTAAAAATCGCCCGTACGTTCGCAAAAAATACCAATACATACCAGGAAAACCATGATAGATGTTTAACAATAAGAGAATAAATGGTATTCCTTAAGGGTCACCTATTGCCGCTAATGTTAAAGTCGAGCGGTTAACGGCTATCAGTATTAGCAATGACGCTTGTCCATCAAATACAAAACTGACCCAGAAACCGGGTTTTTACTAAAAAAAATCGTTGCAACCTTGCTCCAGGTTAAAATAATCCGGTTTCTGAGCGTCTGAGTGCCTCCAGGAAGGAAAAAGTTTAATGAGAACGAACGCTTTTGTATAGCTTCAGGGCAAACAAAAGGTCAGCATTTAGGATAGGAGCAGCTTTTGCTCCATTGTCAAACAAAGGTACTGTAGAACGCGAATTGTGAGGTAATTGATATGGCTGGAGTATGTAAACTTAGCATCACAGAGACAACTGAAGAACTAAAAAACCTGTTAACTGAACAAAAAACAGCAAGCGGCTTTCAAAAAATTCAAGCACTTTACCTGTTCAAAATTTGTCACGTTAAGACAGTTAAAGAATTGGCAATGACGATCGGGGTCAACCGAATTACAGTGCAGCGGTGGCTGAGAAAGTACCGCTCTGACGGACTCGAAGGACTCCTCGAAACAAAGCACAGCGGCGGCCGTAAGCCCGCCATTCCTCCTTTGGCCCGCGCTAGTTTGGCAATGCGCCTCAGCAACCCCCAGGAAGGCTTTAAAAGCTATGGAGAGATTCAAGAGTGGTTGCAGCAGGAATACAGCATTGAAGCTTCCTATAAAGCGGTTTACGCAACAGTCAGATACCACCTAAAAGCCAAGCTGACGAAAGTCTAGACATTTCATACCATGTGGGATTAATCACTGGTCATCTAATGGTTTGCAGTCAGCTTTTGAAGCTTTTGAGGAGTTCCTCGGTCACGAAAAACCTGATTAATTCTTTTTTAACAAAACTCGCTCTCATAAACTGCGAAGCATATACAGCCAGCCTAAATCATTTGTGAATTTCTTACTCCCTCTCCTTGATAAGGGGAGGGTTGGGGTGGGGTCAAAAATTTACGACTCCTGCAAGGATTGCTATACAGCGTATCCCTGGTTTATGAAGCAGCTTTAGACACGGCCGTACCCCGTGTCTCTACGGGGATTGATCGAGCGGCTGGTGTACTTCATAAACCTGCAATCTGCTGTAAATTAGATGTTGCGGCGATTGGGGTGAGGGCGAGAAGATTTGACGCTTTTCCCCTGTTTGTGAAAGATGCTTAAAAAAGGAGCCAGAAATCATAACTTGCAAGTTTTGTGTAATTTGCAGGTTTTGTTATATGGATTTGAAATACTCTAGAGCCGTCAATGCGTGGAGATTCTAATTCATGCTTCATCGAAGTCCACTTGTTATCTCAGGGTGCATCGTCACGAGTAGAGGGGGTCTTCACCCCATGCTTTCCCTGTTTCGAGGCGGATTCCTCTTGCCCAGAGGTACTGTTTTGCTGCTCCAATAGGTTCAGCAGTTTCTTCGTTAAAAAAATATTTGGAAATGATGTTAGACATCAAGCACAAATCATTGTTTGCGATCGCTCTCATCTGTTGGGTAAAAAAATGCACAACTATTGCATCATTTTTTAGCAAACTTTTTGTGGGAGATAGAAAAACTCAAGCAGAGGCAAATCTTACTGTTATTAAAAGCGCTCAAAGGTAGGTCAATTATTTGACCTGATTTTAAGTCTTCTCCGCTGTACCCAATAAGCGTCAAACACGAATCCAAGGGAGATTGTTTGTTCGGCTAGAAGCAGCCAATGACCCTGAATACCCATAAGACCGGCGCAAGTAATATTCCCTAGCATCAGCCAGAAATATCCATGAGGCTTGTCTTTGGAAAGCAGATAAGTTCCCATTAGGAATCCAGAAGCCATTCCTAGTTCCAGCACCTGACTGAGACTTGTGAGGCCTCCGAAGTCATACAAGCTCAATCCCAGACCGATTGCTAAGGCTAGTTTGGCAAAATGGTCAAGCCATAGGGGTGCGTGCCCTTGACCCCTCCGCGCGTTAATCAGCCCAACCAGCATAGCCGGAGCGCCCCCAGTTTCGATAGCTGCGGCTATCCAGTTGCGTCCCGATGGCGTTGCACAGTTGTGGTATGCTGAGCGCTAACAATCAACGAAAATTTAGCTATGATTTGTCCTGAATGTCAATC